>JBAYTT010000191.1:0-7922 GCA_041675485.1 Pelobacteraceae bacterium
CTGGTGCAATCAGCCAAAGCCAGAGCAAGAGGGTACCGCACAAATAGGAATCTCATCGCCATGATTTATCTGATTGGCGGAAAACTTAATTTCGGGTTACCCATGTAGAACAGCGAGCAGCCTGTTTTTTTAATGGTGCAGGGAATTTGCAAGGAGAACCGATGTCCCGCCAGATCAACGACATGTCAACGCATATAGCCGAATTAGCAGCCATCGACAAAACCACGCTCCCCGCCGACGGCGGGGAGCGCTTCAATCGCCTCATCTTTGCCCGTTCCCCCTACCTGCTGCAGCACGCCGAAAATCCTGTCAATTGGTATGAATGGGGCGAAGACGCCTTCAACAAGGCCCGCTCCGAAAACCTGCCGATCCTGCTTTCCATCGGCTACGCCACCTGCCACTGGTGCCATGTCATGGCCCATGAATCATTCGAGGATGACGACGTTGCCGCCCTGCTGAATCGCCATTTTGTCTGCATCAAGGTCGATCGGGAGGAACGCCCTGACATAGACGATTTTTTTATGGTCGTGTCGCAAACACTGACCGGGAGTGGCGGTTGGCCGCTGAATATATTCATGACCCCTGACAAGCGCCCGTTCATGGCCATAACCTACCTCCCGAAACGTGGCCATGACGGCATGAGCGGCCTGATGGAACTGCTGGCCAACATTGACATGCTCTGGCGGCAACGACCGGAAATGATCGAGAAGAATTGCCGGGGAATCATGGAAACAATGGGAAATGCACGGAATGCCGATAAGAGCGGGGATAATCCTGACATCGCGGCCATTACGGAAATATCGTGGCAGACCCTGAAGAAGATCTATGACCCTCTGAATGGCGGCTTCGGCAGCGCCCCGAAATTTCCGATGCCGATCTATCTGAGCTGGTTGATCGAACAGGGTCGGACCGGCACCCCGGCAGCGCTGGAGATGGCACTCCATACCCTGCGCCGGATGAAGTCGGGAGGGATATGGGACCAACTTGGCGGCGGGCTGCACCGCTATTCGGTTGATGGTTCCTGGCTGGCGCCGCACTTCGAAAAGATGCTCTATGACCAGGCCATGCTCGCCAACGTCGCAACAGAAGCCTACAAGGCCACCAATGACCCGTTTTATCGCACCATGACTGAAGAGATCCTCGCTTTTGCCGGGCGGGAGCTACAATCTGACGGCGGGGCTTTCTGTTCGGCTCTCGATGCGGATTCCGAAGGGGTTGAAGGCAAATTTTACGTCTGGGGCAAACACGAGATTGACGCGTGTCTCGGCCCGGACGCGGAACTGTTCTGTCGCTTCCACGCAGTAACGGATGAGGGAAATTTCGAAGGGGAGAACATCCTCACCGCGCGGGTCGCTCTGGATGAATTTTGCCGATTGCATCGATTGAATATTGAGGAAACGAGTGAATTGCTGCGACGGTGCCGGGCAAAACTCCTGGAACGGCGAGAACGGCGCATCCGGCCGCTCAGGGATGACAAGATCGTTACCTCGTGGAACGGCTTGATGATTACGGCGCTTGCCACCGCTGGCATTCTTTCAAACAAGCCGGAACTGATCACCAATGCCGCCCGGACAGCTTCTTTCATCATGCAAAACCTCCGCCGCGCCGATGGCAGGCTGTTGCGCAGTTATCTGAACGGGGCATCGGAGGTCCCCGCCTTCTTGGAGGATTACGCTTTTTTGACCGGAGGGCTGCTGGATCTGTACGACGCCACCCTTGACCTGAACTGGCTGACCGAGGCCCGATCGTTGGCGGACGACATACTCCGCCTTTTCCGTGACTCTGACTCCGGCGAATTTACCCTGACCGGTCACGATGCGGAGCAGATGCCGGCCCGTGTTGCCTCGGATCACGACGGAGTAACTCCTTCGGCTCTTGCCCGGACCGCCCGCGTTCTCTACCGACTGGCGTGGATCGATGACAGGCCCGAACTGCTTGAAACAGCCCGCGCGGCACTGGATGGAATCTTCTTCGAAATACATCACAATCCGCTTGGGCATCTGGGTGCACTGCAGGTTCTAACCCTGCTGAATTCCGAGCCGACCATTGCCGTATTCGCCGGGAATATGGAAACATCAGAAGCGTTCGAACTCAACACATCGCTGCACAAAAGTTCCATTGCAAATCTGATTATCCGGATTGAGAATCAGCCTGCCCCCCCATCCCTTTCCCTCTGTGTGCCGGGCACCTGCTACCCGTCAGTTTCCAGCAAAGACGAACTCGATTCGCTCCTTCGGCACTGCGGACTATCCGGGTGCAAACAATAGAAGAAACGTCGCGGAATTGTGATTTGCCAGCGACTCAATCAATGTGTTATATTGCCAAGATATATTTTGACCTTGCACCATCAGGAGCTTACAAACTTATGCTGACCGGAAAACAGAAACGACACCTGCGGGCCCTCGGGCACAAGCTGAAACCACTTATCCAGATCGGCAAAAAAGAGATTGAAGAAGCTCTGATCGCGGAAGCGAACGTAGCACTTGACCACCATGAACTGATCAAGGTGAAACTCCTTGAAAGTTGCCTGCTGGATAAGCTTGAAGCTTCGGAGGCTCTTTCCGAAGCCTGCCAGGCCGATGTAGCCCAAATCCTCGGCAAGACATTTCTCCTCTATCGCGCGGCAACCCCGCCCGTCATTGTACTTCCCAAAGCCGACACCCCCTCGAAATCACCTTCGGCATGATCATCAGGGCTGCTTTTTTTGATCTTGACGGCACCCTGGTTGATTCGCTCGAAGACCTGACCGATGCCGTCAACCACATCCGGAGTGCCTTTGCCCTGTCGCCGCTGCCAGAGGATGCAGTGCGCCTGAAAGTCGGCAAAGGGGCTCACAACCTGATCGAGCAGGTTCTACCCGGCCATTCGCTCGCCGACATTACCCATGCTCTTGACCTGTTTCTGGAATTCAACAGTCAGCATATTGCCGATAAAAGCCGCCTCTATCCCGGCATCCCGGAAACTCTCCATGAACTTGCCGCCCGTAGCATCAAGATGGTGGTTATTTCCAACAAACATGAGGATCTGAGCAGGCTGATGCTCCGCGAACTCGGCATTTATGACCGGTTTGAAAACATTTGCGGCGGAAACACGTACCCGGAGAGCAAGCCGTCTCCCCTCCCCCTGCTGAAAGAAGCTGAAAAGCTGGGGTGTGCCCCGTTCGAGTGCGTCATGATCGGCGACAGTATCAACGACATTGAAGCCGGGAAACGGGCCCGAATGGCCTCGATTGCCTGTACCTGGGGATATGGGGACAGCGATGAATTGGCAGGAGCAGACTGTTTTGTTCATACCCCCCATGAACTGAGTGCAGCAATTACAGACGGGAATCGGTAACCAACGATGAACGGCTGGCACGGCACGATACTCAAGGTTGACCTGACGACCGGGACCTCGCACAGGGAAGAGATTCCGCGAACTCTTCTGGAGGAATATCTCGGCGGGCGCGGTCTCGGGGTGCGCCTGATGCGCGACTTTTACCACCTCGACCCGTTCGATCCCGACATGCCGCTGATTTTTGCAACCGGCCCGTTATGCGGCACACCAGCTCCAACCTCTGCCCGTCTTTCCGTTATTTCCCGTTCGCCATTAACCGGCACCATTTACGACTGTTCCGCCGGAGGGCGCTTTGCCTGGCGCCTGAAAGCATCCGGAATGGATGCGCTGATGATCACCGGCAGAAGCCCTTGGCCGGTCATGCTTTCCATCGCGCCCGGCAAGGTCGAAATAATCCCTGCGGTAGCACTGTGGGGGTGCGATCTTCCGGACACCTTTGCCGCGTTAAAGGGACGGGGGAGCGTGGCCGCCATCGGCCCTGCCGGAGAGAACGGCGTCCTCTTTGCCAACATCATGATGGGGGAAGGGAACTCGGTCGGTCGCGGTGGCATGGGCGCGGTCATGGGAAGCAAAAACCTGAAGGCGGTGACAATAACCGGCGAGCAGAAAACCGGCATCGCCGATCCGGCCTTGTTCGACAAGGCCCGCCAGGACATCATGCGCCTGTTCAAGGCGTCGCCGGTGATCTTCGGACCGCTGGGAATTTCCGAATTCGGCACACCGGTACTGGTCGATCTGATGGCACAGCGCCGCATGGCGCCGACGGCAAACTTCAGCAAAACATTCTTCGAATATTCCGGCAACTATTCCGGCCCGGCAATGAAAGAGGCCTGCGGAGCGAAAAAAGACGGCTGTTACGGCTGCCCGATCCAGTGCAAAAAATCATCCGGAGCCGGCAAGGCACTGCCGGAATACGAAACCGTATCCCACTTCGGTGCACTGAACAATATCGATGCCCTGAATAGCATCATCAAATCCAACGACCTCTGCAATGAACTGGGGATGGATACCATTACGGCAGCGGCAACCCTCTCGGCGTGGGGAGAAATCAGGGGAAGATTTCCGACCGCCGAAGAGCTGCCGGGACTGCTGAACGATATCGCCCAGCGCAAGGGGTATGGCGAACTGCTGGCGCTTGGCTCGCGCCGCCTGTCGGAGCAACTGGGACACCCGGAACTTTCCATGAGCGTCAAATCGCTGGAACTGCCAGCCTACGACCCGCGCGGCGCCTACGGCATGGCGCTGGCCTACTGCACCAGCAACCGGGGGGGGTGCCACCTGCGCGCCTATCCGATCTCCCACGAAATCCTGCGCAAACCGGTGCCGACCGACCGTTTCTCCTTCTCCGGCAAAGCCCGCATCATCAGCATCGCCGAGGACACCAACGCCGCCGTGGATTCCCTCGTTGCCTGCAAATTTGCCTTCTTCGGCGCCAGCCTTGAAGAGTACGCCGAACTGCTGAGCGCCGTCACCGGCGTTGAGTATTCGCCGCAACGGCTCAAGGAGATCGGCCAGCGGATAGTTTTGACCGAGCGCTTTTACAACTGCAGCAATGGGTTTGCACGCGCCGATGACATGCTGCCGGAGCGGTTTTTTACCGAAGCAGGGAGCAGCGGCGACGGCATCGATATTCATCCGCTTGACCGGGTGCGATTCGAGGAAGAGCTGAACAAGTATTACCGCATTCGCGGCCTGAACCGGGATGGCTGTTTTGATTCATCAGATTTTCTGGAAGACTTGCCGTGAACCTTTTCGGGCGTAACAAACCCGAGAGCCCTCCTCCTTCAGGATCCGGCGGAAACAAAGGGACCGGTGAACTGGGCGAGGAAGTTGCCGCAAACTTCCTGATCGCGCGCGGCTTTCGGATCGTGGAGCGCAACTTCCGCTGCAAGGGGGGCGAGGTTGACATCATTGCCCGCGATCCGGGGGACAAGAGCCTTGTCTTTGTCGAGGTCAAAGCCCGACGGGGGCTGTCTTACGGTGTGCCGCAACTGGCGGTGACTCCGTTCAAGCAGCGCCAGATTTCCAAGGCGGCGCTGACCTGGCTCTCAAAAAACCGGCTGCACGACACCAACGCTCGGTTTGACGTGATTGCCATTCTGCTGCATACTGGCGGCCAGCATGCCGTTGATCACATCAAAAACGCTTTCGACCTGGCCTATTAAGTACGTTAGAACGTACCCTGTTTATCAAGGTTAAAAGGAGTCTCCATGGATTTCACTGTTGTTCTGGCTCAAATAAAACCGAAGCTCGGCTGCATTGCCGACAACCTCGCCGTTATTGAACGGGAAATTGCCAAAGCACGGGAAGCCGGAGCCGATCTGGTTGTGTTCCCGGAACTGGCGCTGTCAGGCTATTTTCTGAAAGACCTTGTGCCTGATGTGGCACTACGCATCGACTCTCCTGAAATCCTCCGTCTTATCGAACTCTCGAAGGGCATATCAATCGCCATCGGTTTTGTCGAAGAGACCAGCGACTATCACTTTTTCAACTCGGCACTCTACCTGGAAGAGGGGGCAATCCGCCACCTGCATCGCAAGGTGTACCTGCCTACCTACGGGCTGTTCGATGAGCAACGCTATCTGGCTCGCGGCGAATCGTTCCGGGCCTTCGATACAAATTTCGGTCGGTTCGGCATGCTGATCTGCGAAGACATGTGGCACCTGTCGGCCTCCTACATTCTCGCCATGGATGGCGCAACAACGCTGATCTGCCTGTCAAGCAGCCCGGCGCGCGGCATCGAAGGGGATGCGCTCGGTTCCGCCTCGGCCTGGCAAAAACTGGTTTCCACCACCGCACTGTTTCTCAATTGCCGGGTGCTCTACAGCAACCGGGTCGGCTTCGAGGATGGCGTGAACTTCTGGGGGGGCTCGGAATATGTCGCGCCATCAGGTGAATCAATCGTCCGCGGCGCGCTGTTGGAAGAGGATTTTGTCACCGCCAGGGTCGATGAAGGTGCGCTACGCCGGGAACGTATCTTTTCACCGATGATGCGGGATGAAAATCTGTTTGTGACGATGCAGGAGCTTGGACGCATCGCACTCGAAAGGGGGCGCTGATGTCCGCACTGCTTGCCAACACGGCATTATTGAGAAAGCTCCTGGTCGGTTTCGTACGGGATGAAGTTCGCAAAGTCGGCGTCAACAAAGTCGTGCTGGGGCTCTCAGGGGGGATCGATTCGGCGCTGGTGGCGTTCATCGCTGCCGAGGCGTTAGGTCCGGAGAACGTTCATGCCATCTGTATGCCCTATAAAACAAGCAATCCGGAAAGCGAGGCACATGCCCAGCTGGTGGCTGCCGCATGCGGCGTCGAGTTTTCCGTGGTGCCAATTACGCCGATGGTGGACGCCTACTTCGACTTGTTTCCGGACGCCAACAACATGCGGCGCGGCAACAAGATGGCCCGCGAGCGGATGACAATACTGTTCGATCATTCTGCTCTGCTTCGTGCCCTGGTGCTCGGCACCAGCAACAAGACCGAGCTGCTGCTGGGTTACGGCACCCTTTACGGAGACATGGCCTCGGCGCTGAATCCAATTGGCGACATCTACAAGAGCCAGGTCTGGCAGCTTTCTGAAGCGATGGGCGTTCCACAGGAGGTAATCGACAAGAAACCTTCCGCCGACCTCTGGGCCGGACAAACCGATGAGGAAGAGTTGGGCTTCACCTACCGCCAGGTGGATGAGCTTCTCTTTCGCTTGGTTGATCAGCGCTGGACGAAGCCGGAACTGGTTGCCAACGGCTTCGATGCGGAGTTTGTCGAATCAATCCATTCAAAGATTCAGAATTCCCATTTCAAACGCCGCCTTCCGGTCATTGCCAAGGTTTCAAACCGCACGATCGACCGCGATTTCAGATATGCGAGGGATTGGGGAAAATGACAAACTGGTCCGACAGTATCCCTGTCTATTCGACAGAATCAGGGCGAATAAAGCAGAAGCAGAACAGCTCAGCACCAAAAACGGCATCTCAGAAGAACGACGGTTTTGTCCGCTTGCGCCGGGAAGTCAAGGGACGCGGGGGCGGCACGGTTATCGTCATCAGCGGCATCACGCTTTCTGCATCCGAAATAAAGGAACTGGCAGGAGTCCTCAAGAAAAAATGCGGGTGCGGCGGCACTGTCAAAGACGGCGTTATTGAGATTCAGGGCGATCACCGTGACACCTTGTCTGCGGAATTACAGGCACGCGGCTTCAAGGTAAAACTGGCGGGTGGATAATAATCCGGAAGGTTTACCTTACAAATTTCAATAATTTCTTGACCTATCAGTGGTTTTCACCTATCTTTATAAATCCTTTTATCATTTTAAATCAGTAACCATGATCAATCGTTTCATGGTTCAAGACAGATGCGAGAGTGGCGGAATTGGCAGACGCACCAGACTTAGGATCTGGCACCGTAAGGTATAGGAGTTCAAGTCTCCTCTCTCGCACCATCCAGTTTATCGATGTTTGTTCCGATTCACTTCACATGCAAACATTACATTTCACTATAGAAGAGGACAGCTACCATGCAGGTTCACGTCGAAGACATCAGCCCGGTTCAAAAAAAGATTACCATCGAAATCCCCGCAGAACGGGTCAACGA
>JBAYTT010000192.1:0-7898 GCA_041675485.1 Pelobacteraceae bacterium
CAGGAAATCGGAAATAAATCGGGTGAAGGAGTGACCTGCTGGAACTTGGCATTGGCATACAAACGTCGTGGCAACCTTTCCAGGGCAATAGAGCATGCCCAACGAACTGTCGATATTGAAGAAGAAACACAGCACCCGGATGCACAGCAATCAAGGGAGTTTCTCCTGTCGCTGGAAAAAGAACTTACCGCTGCCAATAAGCAGTAAACCCGTAACCATCCAATTTTTATTTACTCCAGTGCGTACAACGTTTAGCTGCCGCTCGGTTGCATCCCCCCCTCCATCTGTGCTACACCCTACCCATGAAAAAACTCAATCCACCACAACAACGGGCGGTAAATACCACCGAAGGGCCGCTGCTGCTCCTGGCCGGGGCCGGTTCCGGCAAGACCCAGGTAATTACCACCCGTATCGTCCATCTTTTGAAAGACAAGCACGTCCCGGCTGAAAACATCCTGGCGGTTACGTTCACCAACAAGGCCGCCAAGGAGATGAACGAGCGGGTGCTCGGCATGGCGGGAAGCCTGGCCAAGGGGATCGTCATTTCGACCTTCCACTCGCTCGGCGTCCGTATCCTGCGCCGTGATATCCGGGCGCTCGGTTTCAAACCGAATTTTTCCATTTACACCACCTCAGACCAGGCCGGGGTGATCCGCCAGGCCGTGCGCGAACGGGACATCGACCCGAAGAAGATCGACCCCGACCAGATCCTCTGGAAAATATCCGCCCTGAAAAACCGCCTGATCGGGCCGAAAGAGTTTACCCCGGACCGGAACGACCCGCTGGAGATCGCCACCGCCGCAGTCTACCCCCGCTATCAGGAACTGTTGAAGGGGTTCAACGCCATCGACTTTGACGACATCATCATGCTCTCGGTACGGCTGCTCCAGAGCACCCCGGCCATCCTCACCCACTGGCAGGAGCGCTTCCGCTACATCATGGTTGACGAATACCAGGACACCAATGCCTCCCAATATCTGATGATTTCGCTGCTGTCCCGAAAGCACGGCAACATCTGCGTCGTCGGCGATGACGACCAGTCCATCTACGGCTGGCGCGGTGCCGAGGTGCAGAACATCCTCAACTTTGCCCAGGACCATCCCGGCTGCGTCACCATCAAACTGGAACAGAATTACCGCTCCACCGGCGCGATTCTGGAAGCCGCCAACAGTGTCATCAAGAATAACCCGGTGCGCACCGACAAGGCGCTCTGGACCTCCGGCGGCAAAGGCCGGGAAATCGACCTGATCGTCGCCGACAGCGAAGAGGACGAAGCAGCAAAAGTCGTCGAGCAGATGATCATGGAGCAGTACCGCGACAAACTGCGCTGGTCGGACCTGGCGATCCTGTACCGCTCCAACGCGCAGAGCCGCGCCTTCGAGGAAAAGCTGCGCCAGGAGCGCATACCGTACGTGGTAATCGGCGGCCAGCAGTTCTACGAGCGAAAAGAAGTCAAGGACGCCATCGCCTACCTCAAGGTGATCGACAACCCGGAGGATGAAGCGTCACTGCTCCGTATCATCAACTTTCCCCGCCGGGGGATCGGCGACACGACCCTGATCAAACTGAACCAGTGGTCGATGAATCATAATGTGCCGCTCTTCGAAACCCTCGGACGGGTAAACGAAATCGAGGAAATCTCCCCGTCATGCAAAAAAACGGTGGCAGGGTTTCATGCCATGATGAAGGAAGTCATGGCCGGCTTCACCTCCATCAACATGGGGACGCAGGTCAACACTCTCTTTAACCGCCTGCGGATCGAAGACGAACTGTACCGCACCCTCAACGATGCCAAGCAGGCGCGTAAACGGATCGAAAACATCGAACAGGTCGTCAACTCGCTGGCAGCGTATGAGGAGCAAAATCCCCGGGCAACCCTGTCGGTATTCCTTGAGCGGATTTCGCTGATGGATGAGGACAAACCGGCCGAGGACGGCAAGGAACATGGCACCAACGCGGTCACGCTGATGTCGCTCCATTCCAGCAAGGGGCTTGAATTCAGCCACGTCTGGCTGGTCGGGATGGAGGAGAACCTGCTGCCGCACAAACGCTCCATCGAGGAAGACCCGACCGTTGCCGAAGAGCGCCGCCTCTGTTACGTCGGCATCACGCGGGCCAGGAAATATCTGACAATCTCGCGCTGCCTGACCCGCCGCAAATATGGTACCGTAGAGGGACAAAAACCGAGCCGCTTCCTGGCGGAGATCCCGGAGCACCTGCTGAACGGTTCAGTTGGAGGGACTGAAGGTGATGCGGCGGAACCGGTGGATCTTGCAGCGGATTTTTTTGCCCGGATGCTGGGGGAATGAGGACTGGATACCAATGAACATCCTGATCGTAGATGACAATAGCGACGACCGCAGAGTGCTGCGCTACGTTCTGCAGGCTCACGGGCATGAAGTCATGGAAGCCGGCAACGGCAACGAAGGCCTTCAGATGGCCTCGGACAACAGTCCGGACTTGATAATATCCGACGTGCTTATGCCGGTCATGGACGGTTTCCAGTTCTTGCGCAATCTCAGGGGCATAAATTCTGTTCCCTTTATATTCTACTCCGCAATCTATGATGGAGATGGAGACATTCAGCTTGCGGCCAGCCTGGGAGCTGACGGTTATATTATCAAGCCGAAGGACCCGGCCGAGTTGATGAAAGAAATAGAACGGATCACGGGCGAAGAGCCGAAAGAGAGATCCGGAAAAATCGAGGAAGACGTTCACTATCTGCAGAGGTACAGCCGGGTAGTCGTCGCCAAACTCGAAGAGAAAGTGCTGGAACTGGAAGAAGCCCTGGCTGAGCGCAAACGGGGCGAACAGAGACTCCTTGAAAAGCAGCGACGTCTGTCCGATTTGACTGTTGAACTTTCCCTGACCGAGGATCGTGAGCGTCGCCACATCGCAACCAGCCTGCACGACAATATCGGACAGGATCTTACCCTCGCACGAATCAAACTCGGGATGCTTGCGAGAGAGCCACTGACGGACGGTGGAGCTAAATTATTGAGTGATGCGCGAGAAATAATCGACGGCATCATCTCAAGTGTTCGTTCCCTTACCCACCGGATTAGTCCACCGATACTGGAGAGCGCCAGCCTGGAAACAGCCTTGAAATGGCTGGGACGACAGCTTGAGACGGATTACAATCTGCAGGTTTTTTTTATTGATGATCAATGTGAAAAGATAGTGCCCAGGGAAATACGCTCTGAACTTTTTTTCGCCGTCCGCGAGCTGCTCATCAACGTTGCCAAGCACGCAAAAACTGACTGTGCGCGGATCACGGCCGGCAGAGAAAACGACTGTATCGTCATCAGGGTTGAGGATGACGGGATCGGGTTCGATCCGAACCTCATTGAGGCAAACTTCACCGGAAATGGTGGCGGCTTCGGCCTTTTCAACATACGACGCAGGATCATCTATCTCGGAGGAACGTTCGAAATTGGGTCGACTGCGGGAAGCGGAACGCGAGTGACCATCGGGATGCCGCTGGCAAGAAGTAATTTTGAATGAATGTGAAATTCCATGATTCAAAATTCAATATGAATTCACGGAGCGCATCATGAACATACAAGTGCTGCTGGTCGATGACCATAAAATAATGCGTGATGGCCTGATCTCCCTTCTGGACGATGCAGAAGATATTGATGTTGTAGCGGAAGCAAGCGGCGGTGCGGAAGCTGTCGAAAAAGCCTTGGAATATTCACCCGATGTGGTGGTGATGGATCTGTCCCTGCCCGATATGGGCGGCATGGAGGCGACGCGGCGCATACGTGCACATAATCCCGGGATCAGGATTCTGGTACTCTCCATGCTCATGGACAGGGATTGTGTCCTCGAAAGTCTGGAAGCGGGCGCCAGAGGATATCTGGCCAAAAACTGCGCCGCCGAAGAACTGGTAACGGCGATACGGGCGGTGTACGCGGGTAAACCCTATTTCTGTTCCGACGCCACGGAAATCATGATCAAGGGGGCCACTCCCCGTTCCGCATCCGAACAAGTCGTACCGATGCTTACCAGACGTGAACAGGAAGTGCTGAAGCTCACCGCCGAAGGCCACAGCACCAAGGAGATTGCCTTCGAACTCGGCGTCAGCGTCAAGATGATCGAGATACATCGGGCAAACATCAGAAAAAAACTTGGCCTCAAAAGTATTGCGCAACTTGCTACATATGCGGTGCGCACCGGCCTGATAACTATTACATAGAGCGCTTTCACACGTCATAATTCAAAATCCCGCATTCATGGCGCTCCTTCCATAATAGGGTTTCCCCTACCTCCCACCTTCCGATAATAGCAAGGTGTCATATATATTTTAATGAAATATACTATCAGGTATCAAATAGCTTTTTAACGCTGTCAAGACACTAACGGTGCTCGTGTGCCGTCCCCCTCACCGAGGCCAGGTAATCGCCATGCAACCAAACGAAACGGTATGGCATCTCAAAACTTTTTCCATCAGACGGCTCGCTCTCGTCACAATCCTTGTATGGACTGCCCTTGCCGTAATAACTACCATCTGGGAATGCAACGACAATGAGGAGTTCAAAAGATCCAATGCCCTGACCACGTCACGGGCATGCATTGAAAAGGATCTCGCCTTCCGCCGCTGGGCCGCAGGGCATGGTGGAGTCTATGTTCCGGTAACCGGCACAACGCCCCCGAACCCTTGGCTAAACGTCCCGGAACGGGATATTACCACACCGTCCGGCACGCGCTTAACCCTCATGAATCCTGCCTATATGACCCGCCAGCTCTTCGAGGTCGGCCAAACGTCCGCCAGCGCCCCCAAGGGGCATATTACCAGTCTGAAACCGATTCGCCCGGAAAATGCGCCCGATCAATGGGAGTCGCGCGCCCTGATGGCCTTCGAAACAGGAGTGCCGGAGTTCGGAGAATTTCTGTTTGTGGACGGAAAACCCGCATACCGCTATATGCGGCCGCTTTTCATAGAAAAACCATGCCTGAAATGCCATGCCTCTCACGGGTACCGGGAAGGGATGGTGCGCGGCGGAATCAGCGTCATTATCCCGACCGCCGGCCTTGAGCAGGCCACACGGCAAAGCAACGCAAACCATGTTGCCATCATCGGCGTCATCTGGTTGATGGGGCTGGCGGGAATCGGAGCCGCCTTCCGCAGGATCGGAACCTACGCGACCGCACTCACGGCGGAACGGGACAATCTCAACGCGGTATTCGACGCAACTCCAATGCCGATGCTGCTGATTGACGACCGGATGGAGGTCGTACGGGTCAATGCGGCATTTCGGGACTACTGCATCGATTTCGACGTTCTTCCGGACAGGCGCTGCGGCGCGCTCCTGAAATGCGCCAACGTGCCTTCGGAACTTCATGGTTGCGGCACCACTCCTGCGTGCGACTCATGCGGTCTCATGCGCGCATTGCGAGAAACCGCCGTAAACGGTTTATCGAGCCGCGGCGAAACATGCGTTTCCCGGACCGGAGCGGAAGGCGCGGCAACGGAAGTATGGCTGATTTACGGAACAGAGGCCGTTTCCCTTGCCGGGCGAAACCATGTGGTGTTGTCGTTCACCGACATCACCGAACGCAAGCAGGATGAGGCGCAACGGCGCGTCAGGGCGGAGGAGTTCCGTGCTCTGGTGGAAAATTCACCCGACCCCATTGCCCGCTATGACTCGCACTGTCGCCGGATCTACGTTAATCCGGCCCTGGAACACCTTGCCGGCAAACCAGCGGAGTTTCTGACCGGCAGAACTCCCGCCGAAGCATTCGTCGCCAATCCGGCGGTAGGACATCAGGTTCAAGAAGCCGTGGAACAGGTGCTCAACCATGGCGTTTCGCTGGAGATCGAAATGTCCTGGCCCAGTTCCGACGGCACGGCTCGCCATTATCAGGTCCGTTTCGTGCCGGAGTTCGACGAAAACAGAAAAGTGACAAGCGTCTTGAGCATAACACGGGACATCACGTCATTGCGCAAAGCAGAGGTCCAACTCCAGCATGCGCAAAAAATGGAATCCATCGGCACTCTGGCTGGAGGCGTGGCCCATGACTTCAACAATATCCTCTCGGTAATCGGCGGCTATGCCGAACTGCTGCAACTCACCCTCAAGGAGGATGGCAAAAAATTCGGGTTTGCCAGGGAAATCTCCGACTCCGTGGTCCGGGGTGCGGAATTGACCAGGAGTTTGTTAACGTTCAGCGGCAAGCACGAACCGCAAAAACAGTACGACGACCTCAACCAGATTGTGGGAAATCTGCAAAAAAGCATGTCACGGCTCTTGCGATCAGACATTACCCTCACGTTCAGATTGTGCGAGGACCCGCTTCCGGTGTTCGTTGATCGCGTCCAGATCGAACAGGTGTTGATCAACCTCATGGTAAACGCGCGGGACGCCCTGACATCGGACGGTCAAATCGACATAACTACCTCATTGGTGGAACTGCACGAAGAGGTTGTGACGGGCGGTGCAACCCTTTCGCCCGGAACGTACGGATACGTCACGGTAGCGGACAACGGTACGGGAATGGACGAGAAGACCGCTAAAAGGATATTCGAGCCATTTTTCACGACAAAGGAGACCGGCAAGGGAACCGGCCTGGGACTTGCCATCGCCTTCGGTATCGTCGGAAATCACCATGGCCGGATCTCCATTGAAAGTGCACCGGAAAAAGGCTCCGTATTCGGGGTTTATCTGCCGATTTATCAAGGGCTCACGGCACCGAAGTCCGTTCCGGAAGCGGGAACGGCAAAATTTCATGGCGACGAGACCGTGTTACTGGTCGATGACGATCCAACCGTGCTGAGAATAACCCGTGAACTGCTGGAGAGTTACGGCTACAGTGTCTTGACTGCCGCTGACGGAATGGCAGCGTTGAAAGTATTTGAAGCGCATCGGACTGAAATCCGGATCGTGGTTACCGATCTGATCATGCCGCACATGGCCGGCAGAGAAGCCATCGAACAGATACGGCATCAGAAACCGGACCTGCCGATTATCCTCACCAGCGGTTACATGGACGACATCATCGACCACACCGCAATCAACGCACTGGGTGTCGTCTTTCTGCCCAAGCCGGTGCATCCCAAAAAACTGGCTGAAACGATCCGCGCCGGACTCGCAGGATGTCGGGACGCAGGCATTACCGAATGATAGTTGAACCCGGATAACGAAAACAGAGGGAGTATTACATGACCATCAGAACCAAGTTGATCTCGGGATTCACACTCCTTGCCCTGCTGCTCGTCATTGTGGCAACTGTCGGCAATTGGGGGATCGGCAAGATGAACCGCCTGCTTGATGAATACGCCCGCACCGAAGGGAAACTCGTGGAGTATGCCCAACGCGGACGCGCCAATATCAACATGTTGCGCCGTTTTGAAAAGGACGCGTTCATCAACATCGAATCTCCGGGAAAGGTGGCTGAGTACGTCAAACAGTGGCAGGAGACCGTTGAGAGAACTGTCAAGCGGCTCGACGCCATGGAGGCACTACTGGGTAAACTCGAAAAAGGGCACGATGCCGATTTTGCCAAAAAGCATAAGGAGGTCGTCACATCTCTCCGAGGAGATTTGAACACTTATGCAGCGGGATTCAACACGGTTATTGACAAGATCAAGACTGGCGAGATCAAGAGTACACAGGAGGCGAACAGCGCCATCGGGGCCTACAAGGCAACGATCCATAAAATGGAGGCCCAGATCCTCGCAATGGCTGAAGAGTCCGACAAGCTTATGGAAGCCGGCATGCTTGAAGCCGACAAGATCGAACATGGCTTGGTAATCACCATCGTCTCCGTATCGCTCATCGCGGTGATGCTGGCGATCTGCCTGATCGTGGCAATCCTGCGTTCCATCATGAAACCGCTTGGCGCCATGCGTGCCATGGTGACCGACATGGCCCAGGGCGAAGGAGACCTTACCAGGC
>JBAYTT010000193.1:0-7893 GCA_041675485.1 Pelobacteraceae bacterium
CGATACTTGTGACCAACGATTTTGAGGATCTAATCGATACTGCCGGAGGCAGGGTACAGTGCATTCCAGTGGCAAAATTTCTGCTGGGACTTGGGAACCGATGAATCCGTGAAAGTCGATGCTGGAAGTCGTCAAACTGATCAGGCGACCATGAGGATAACATCCTCATGGTCTCATATGTCCCTCAAGCAGAGCCGTGGGACTGCATATCTGGTTCAATCGTCAAACGTAGTCCCATGCCATGCAATAGTTTTGAAATGCTGCTAAGGAAGCATTCCTTGAGGAAAAGTTTGAAATAAGTACTGAGTTCGTTTATAAGTGGTGGCGCACAACTTCAACTAAAGTTGAAATTTGTTATCGATAGTTGCTCTTTTACTGACAATATAAGTTTCAATACCTTTCACAAAACTTTCACAAAACTAACAACTTTTACCGTATTTTGCTGGACTTTAATGGACTTTGTTCAGCGGAGTAGGTGCTTGAAATGGTTAGATATTAGTGGGTTATGGCTAACAGGCGGGGACTACCAAACAGCATTCGAATCCCTACCTCTCCGCCACTAAAATTAAAGGGTTACAGCGACAAGCTGTAACCCTTTTTGTTGAAGCCTGAAAAGCGCAGGCTGCTGAATCAATTATCCGGGGATAGCATCCCTAAAAAACGAGGAGAGAACATGACAAAAGCAGAATTTGTAGCAGCAGTTGCAGAAGAGCTGGATGTACCGAAAAACGTGGCGGCAGAGACGGTTGACGCGTTTATTACAGTCACCACCAAGTTATTGAAGGCCGGCGACAAGATCACATTCCCCGGCTTCGGCACATTCAGTGTGTCAGAACGCGCTGCTCGTAAAGGCCGCAATCCGCAGACAGGTGCCGAGATTCAGATCGCAGCATCTAAAAGCGGTAAATTTGCAGCTGGCAAGGATTTGAAAGGGCTGTAAGGTTTATTCTGGCTTACGTATAAAAGAGAAGGCTGCGCCAAAATGGGCAGCCTTCTTTGTTTGGCTCTTCATTTCTGTTTTTAGTAGAGGCACACGTTCGATATGATGAACCACTTACTCAACTTCGCTCCCTCTTCAGAGGACGGGAAGATGTCTATCTAAAAGGAATAATCAATGGAATCTCTTTTACAGCAACTGCAAGAATCTTTGCTGACCCATGGCAGACCGGCGCTGATTGCGTTTCATTTATATGAGCTTCTAAGCGAAGCAGGTTATAATGATGAACTGATTGAAGAGGTTTCAGCCGCATTGGCCGATATAGTTGCATGATTATTTAAAATAGCCGGGAACAGTGATTTCGACATACCATCAAGACAAGGAGTACTAAACATGGCAATGACCGTTGAAATAAAAGGCACCAGACTCTGCATCGAAATAGACCTCGAAAAACCTACGCCATCGGCATCCGGTAAAACTCTGGTGGTAGCCAGTACGCGGGGTAACGCCGTTACCTCCGCCGAAATTGACGGCAAACCAATAACCATCGGACTGAACGCCTATATCAAACCGTAATGAAAGCAGAAATCTATTCCATTACATACCGGATCCCCCTGACGGATGCCCAACAGGCAAAGCTCGACAGAAAATGGCCTGACGGCGATCCATTCATATCCTATGAAAAAATTGATTCCCTGCTTGAACCTCTTCAGGTCGAAAACGTCTACTGGTCCGACCACTCCGGGCAATATCTGTATTTTACAGTTTACGGGAATGATATGAAGAACACTGTTGCCGAGGTAGTCGAAAGATTCGTGAGAAAGTTGGGGACAACGTAATTCAGCCGCCACGCGGACAATTGCTCAGCATTCATTGACATTGAATGAAGCAGATGACGCAGTTCCTCTTCCGGCATGGAGGGCGAATGCCATAAATCTGATATCCTACCCCCCGGAAAGCGTACATCACCGCGTCATCATGTACATCAACCGTCAATATGTTTATTTTTATTAATCATCAGTGCCAATGATTGACACTGATTCACCTATAATGTATTAATTTTAGATCGCAGTGTTTCAGAGCGGATTATACGCCGTTCATACTGACTGCATCGTGAAATGAGTTCCGCTCTGAGAAAAATTCCGCACTTGGTCACATAAATTCAAACATACGCGAGAAAGATTACTATCATGGTAAATAAGTTATCAATTGTTATTCCCGTTTATAATGAAGGGAAAACTATCCACATTATACTCGATAAAATAAAAGAAGTAGTTTTGATAAATGGAATAAACAAAGAAATAATAATTGTTAACGATTGTTCTACTGATAATACTGACGAGGCGATATATAACTATATGTCATCTAACAGCGCCCTAAATATACAGTATTTCAAACACAATATAAATATGGGTAAAGGTGCCGCTCTCCATACAGGGATAAGCAAAGCGAGCGGTGAATTTCTCGTTATTCAAGACGCAGACTTGGAGTATGATCCACGGGAATACAACCTCTTATTGGAACCGGTGGTAAACGGATTTGCCGATGTGGTCTATGGTTCGCGCTTTATTGGCGGAAATCCCCATAGAATATTATTTTTCTGGCACACAATAGGAAATAAAATACTTACTGCAATATCGAACATGCTGACAAACCTTAATTTAACTGACATGGAAACTTGTTATAAATTGTTCAATACAAAATTAATTCAGTCGTTTTCTTTAAAAGAGAAACGGTTCGGGTTTGAACCGGAAGTTACGGCAGCAATCGCAAAAACACCAAATATAAGAATCTATGAAGTCGGCATCTCGTACTATGGACGAACGTACCAGGAAGGCAAAAAAATCGGATGGAGAGACGGCTTTAGAGCCATCTACTGCATAATAAAGTACAATATTTTTCACATGTAGAAGGTGATATTTTGCTAGCTCTGGCCGCTTCAAGCGTAGCTTCACTATTTATATTCATTACCTACGGATACTTCGTTACAAAAACCGCCAACATACCGGCTAGCTTTACTGAAAAAGCTTTTATTGGACTAGCTGCATCCAATACGGTCATTTCAGCACTGTCGTTATTCTTTCAAATCAATAGTACCGTGTTAATTTCAATTTTATTAAGCAGCATCATCATGATGTATTTTATAAGAGATGATCTGAAAGAACTATATTTTTCAATTATCGCTGATAAAAAGATCATCTATTATTCTCTTCCATTCATAATAATTACTTTTTTTGTCTCGTTGGGTCCTCCAAGAGCATATGACACAGGGCTTTATCATTTACAGAACATCAAATGGATTGAAGAATACGCAGTTGTACCAGGCCTTGCAAATCTTCACGGGAGATTTGGATTTAATCCGAATATATTCACGTTATTTGCATGTACTTCACTCTTTGATCTATTTAAACAAGAGATCTTTTCGGTTAATTTTACACTATATACGATACTTGTAATGTACTTTACAAAAAAGATACATTTCATATACAAAAATCACGGCATTACCAATATCCTTATATTTAATTCAATTATTTTTGTTGATATTATTTTCTCATTTTCAAATTTATCGTCGCCATCCCCAAATTTTATTTCAGCCGCATTACCTTTATTTATTCTGGCCAGTACAGTTAAAGAGCCTGACCAGGAGGATAACAGTACATTCAAACGCTACATGCCATTATTGATCTTATGCATTTATGTGTTAACGGTTAAATTAGCGACGCTTCCTCTTATGGTGTTGTTTGTTTTTGTAGTAATAAAAAACAAAATGGAGCGTAGAGAATTATTTTGGACATTTGCCTTACTGGCTCTCATTGTTTTACCGTGGCTAGCAAGAAACATTATCCTAACTGGCTGGCTTATATACCCTTTCCCTTCAATTGACTTATTCGATTTTGATTGGAAAGTTCCTTTATCAAGCGTACTAAGCGAAAAAGCTGCCGTCACCGGTTGGGCAAGAAGCCCGGGAGAGCTATACCGCTCGGCGGCGCAAATGGCTTTTTCTGAATGGTTTCCGCGATGGTGGCATCGGATTTTTTTAGAACATAAATTATTGTTCCTGGCTTCAATAACTTTCCCGCTTATTGCAATTATTGGCACCGTGTTCAAAATCATAAAAATAGAATATTTCAGACGTGCTATAATTGTTACGTCTTTTCTTGGCGTAATATTTTGGCTTATGCTTGCACCTGCATTTCAGTTTGGGGAACCTTTTCTTATAGTAGCTGCGTTGTCACCATTATTATTCTATGAATTTAAATTGAATTGGGAGGCAGGCAATAAACTGATACCGGCACTATATATAATTGTTATTAGTCTCTGCGGGCTCCATGCAAAGAAAATTGCTCGTTTTGATATTAGACATGTCGCGTTCAAACCACAACTCATTGCAAAACCGCAAGAGGTTGATTTCAAATCATACATTACCGGTGGCATACCCATATATTTTCCGACAAATGATGATCGCTGTTATGATCAAAAGATCCCCTGTACTCCATATCCTGACAACACACTAACGGTGCGCAACAAAACTCTGCAATCAGGATTTACGCATCAGATTATACATAATCGGTAATTTAACAGAGAGAGTTCGCTTCAAAAGCGCCCGGCTTCATCACCGCAAAAAATCAGGATGCCAACTTCAGTTGCAGACGCGACAAAGCATCGCGTATTTTTGACTCCAGCCGCTCGCAATTTGAATCGTTCTGCAGAGCTTCCATTTCGGACTGATGTACCAGTGCGCTGACCAAATGATTATCAGAGGAAAGGTGCAGCAAATGTACGCTAAAACTGCCAACATCCCTTCCTTTAACAACTGATATCTTTGATATCGGGATCTCCATTTGTGCGGCAAGATTGACGACATATTCCTGAATCATGCGCTTCGCCTCCTACTGGAAATAAAGTGTATCATTCATATACAGCGTGATTTTCTAATGAACAATTAAAATTAGTTATGCAACATGCCAATCCGAATGAAATTTTCCCCAAAGGCCATGATATCAAGAGGAACGCACAGGATTATTGTCATTGGTGGGAATCTTTGCAGGGAGGTACACAAGCGGCTTCTTGGAAGTATAAAAGTCCTTTTCACACATCTATCATCATGGTGAAAAGGACTTTTTTGAGGCGGTATTTTTCTTTTTATAAACAGTCTATTCTGCGGTAAGTCCCTGTTTGGCATGAGTCCAAAGAGTAATTATGGTATCAGCAATTTCACCGGGGCTTGCATAATTCGTATCAATCTCATGATGAGCTGCGGCCTTATAAAGGGGCTCTCTTTTCGCCAAGACTTCAGCCACCTCTTCCACGAATGTCTTCCCGGACGTCAATGCCGGTCGGGACGAATCCCCCTGAATACGCGACGTAATGGTATTTACGGAAGCATGAAGCCAGAATATCTGCGAATTCACCTGCAGGGCCTCAACATTTTCCTGACGTTCTATGACACCGCCACCGGTGTCAATGACCAACCCGTCTTGCGAGCTCAGTTCATTGGCCAGTTCCGACTCCTGGTCACGGAAGGTCTTCCAGCCGTATTTTTCCACAATTTCAGGTATGGACATTTTTGCTTTCAGGGTAATTTCACGATCCATGCTGACATAGCGCATGCCAAGACGTTCAGCCAACAATTCGCCAACGGCACTCTTCCCGGTGCCCCGATATCCAATCAGAACTAAATTCATAATCCCAGTTTCTCCATGAGGACCCGTCTCATTTCATCGACAGGCGCCGCAACTTTCGTAAAGTGTTCAAATTGCAACGCCGCTTGATTGATAAACATTTCAACCCCGGACACCGCTATCAGTCCTCTGGATTTCGCGTCTTTCAACAGTTTTGTTTCAAGAGGATTGTACACGACATCAAAAACGGCTTGCCCATCCCTGAAGAGTTCAGCCGGAACAATTGAAACACCTTCATGCGGATGCATCCCGACAGGGGTGCAATTTATAATGATGTCCGCATACGCCATGACCGCAGCAATAGAGGCATCATTTGAAACAAAAGATTCAATCACTGCGTTTGTCCCGGATTTTAAATCAAGCTCCAACCCTTCGAGCATGACAACGTCAATATCTAACAGTGATATTTTAGCTACCCCGGCTTTTGCCAGGGTAAAGGCAATTGCCCGTGCGACCCCTCCTGAACCAACCATGGCGACATTTTTACCATTCAACGCTACTCCGGCATCAACCAGAGCTTTTAGAGCCCCAGGTCCGTCAGTTCCCAAGCCAATTAATTTACCGTTATCGTTTATGACCGTATTAATCGAACCAATGGACCGGTCAATTTCATTGATCTCGTCAACGTATTTTATAACCTCCATTTTATGAGGTATGGTTACGCTTAAACCACGAAAATTATCTAAAGCCCTCATGCCCGATAATGCGTTTTTTACATCTTCAACCTTGAAAGCAACATAGACATAATCCAGGTTAAGCAAATCGAACGCTGCGTTATGTATCGCAGGCGACATGCTGTGCCCAACAGGATTGCCAATTACAGCACATACGTTAGTAGTCGGTGTGATCGTCCTATCTTTCATTATTCCCCCGTATTCAAAGCCTGCGCCGGTCTCTTGCCTGCATCGTTGGCTATACTACCTCACGCTTTATACGGTCAAGCAAATTTTGCCTGATTCGGAGCGAGAAGCCGGAGTTATTCGCACCTCAGCGCATCCTGCTTTATTCCTGCACCGTTACCGGTTCCTTATTCTCTTCTTTAAGAGAAGGTCTGGACTCTATTTCGCGCTTCTGATGATTGAAAAAGCGAACCATGTAATATTCGAAGGGATAGCCGCTCTCATAGTAGCGAAAACTCTGCTGATGCCGCATATCAATTCCTTCCAGGGTCGTTATGCCGGCGCTTATTGCCAAGGCATTGCCGGTCTGTGCAAACGGATCGGTTGCAACGTAGATTCCGTAACTGATGCCGCTGTCCACGGCAAGACCTCCTGTATCGCGCAGGGACGAGGGGCCGAAGATCGGCAGCACCACGTAAGGACCGGAACCTGTCCCCCAATAGCCAAGAGTCTTGCCAAAATCCTCATCGCGACGCTTCAAGCCAAAACTGGTGGCCGGATCAAACATACCGCCAAGCCCCAGAGTACTGTTAGTCACGAAACGGCCAAGTGTCGTTGCCGACTCAATCCCCTTTAACTGGAACAGGCTGTTGGTGAAATTCCGGATCTCTCCAAGGTTGTTATAGAAACCGGAGACCCGATCCTGGACAAATGGTGGAGTGATAAACTCGTAACTGTTCACAACGGGAAGGAACAGGTATTTATCGAAATAGAAGTTGAACCGGTACATGTTCCGGTTGAAACCTTCCCAGGGGTCAGTTACCTCGGCAAAGCGCTGATCCCTGAACTCGCTTATCGAGTGCCTCGCAGGAACCTCAGCCTGGGTATTTACCATGGTAGAGGCACATCCGGCAAGAGTCAGCGACAGCAAAAGGATGAAAACAGTAATGCAAGGCCGGAATCGGATAACAGTCATCTCGCAGCCCTCCTTAATCTTTGAAGAAAGCGACCATGTAGGCCAGGTTTTCTTTGTATTCGAGGTTGCCCAGATGGCCGCCGCGAGGGTAAATCTTGGTCCGATCTCCGAAGATCAGCCGCAAATAGTCCCGTTCATCCCTGGTCAGGATGAAATCGTTTTCGTTGGTCATTACCCCGAACTTTGCGGACGACTTCAAGTACCCCTCGATGTGTTTGAGGCTCAGTGAGTCGATAAACGCCTGCCTGGTGAGACCCGGTCGCCGCTTCTGGAAGTGGGGATATAGATACTCGTTGAAATAGTCGATGAAGCTCAAATGAGTAGAGACCAAAAAATAGTCAAACAGAGAGTCGGTGGGGCTCAGCACCCGGTTCTTCGGCACAACGTAGCCGCCGTTGGTTATCACGTCGGAAGAAAAGATCATGCCGGCCAGGTTGATGCGATAGGTAAGTCCGATCA
>JBAYTT010000194.1:0-7846 GCA_041675485.1 Pelobacteraceae bacterium
CGAGTCCGCAAGCGAACGGCAGAACTCGAAGAGAAAAACAGAGAGCTGGAGCGCTTCAACAAGCTTTTTGTCAACCGGGAGCTGAAGATGATCGAGCTAAAGGAGCGGATCAGGGAGTTGGAGAAAGAATTGAACGGGTTGCAAACAGAGGAGTGCTGAACGAGGAACTTGAGCAGTTGGTCATACGAGCAAAGATCACAAATGTTTGACGGGAACGGATGCAGAGAGAGCGGAGGAAAACGGTGAACGTTTTAATCGTTGATGATAATGCCGATGACCGGAAGATTCTGCGCTACACCCTGGAGCACCACGGCTGCGAGGTTACTGAGGCGAAGGATGGACAGGAGGGGCTTGAGCAGGCAAAAGCGCGCAAGCCGGACCTGATCGTATCTGATGCCCTGATGCCGAGGATGGACGGTTTCGAGTTTCTGCGCAAGATCAAGATGGACCAGGAACTCGGTGCAGTCCCCTTTGTATTTCATTCCGCCGTATATACCGGCCTGAAAGACAAGGAACTGGCCCTCTCCCTCGGCGCCGAAACTTTTATCGGCAAACCGATGCAACCCGAGGATCTCTGGGAAGAGTTGTCCGCTATTCTGAAAAAGCGTAAGTCAGATCATGGGCGGCCTGCTGTTGCGACATCAATGGAAGAAGAAAAGGAGTATCTCAGAAAATACAGCAGTGTCGTTGCGGCAAAGGTGGAAGAAAAGGTCAGGGAACTCGAACAAAACACCGTCGAACGCAAACTGACCGAGGAGGCGCTGCGCGAGAGCGAAGAGCAGCGCTGCCACCTCCAAACTGAACTTGCCTGCGCCGCTGAGATGCAGGCACGTCTGCTGCCGGACAGGTATCCCGACCTTCCCGATTTCGAATTTGCCGCCCGTTGCCTCCCGGCACGGCAGGTTGGCGGCGACTTCTATGACTGGATCGAGGTCGCTCCCGGAATCATCGCCATCACACTTGGCGACGTCATGGGCAAAGGCATGAGCGCCGCCATGCTCATGACCACCACCATGGCGGCCATCCAGAGCGCAACGCTGCAGAACACTCCCGCAGCAGCCGTACAACAGGCCGAACACGCCATCAGGTCCCATCTCGAACGGTTCGAGAGTTTTGTGACCCTGTTCCACGCCCACTTGAACGTCCATACCCGTACCCTGACCTATGTGGACTGCGGCCACGGTTACGTTTTTATGCGCCGCGCTGACGGAACCGTCGAAGAGCTGAGCCCGCGCGGGCTTCCCTTGGGGGTCATGGCCAAAGAGCAGTACCAGGAAGGGATACTCACCTTCGGACCGGGTGATGCCCTCGTGCTGTACAGTGACGGGCTGATCGACGCCAGGCCGGAACTGAAGCTCGACAACCGGATTCTTGCCGTGCATCTGGGAAGTGCAACGAGTGCCCGGGAAATGCTGGCGATCCTCCTGGCGCTGCCCGGACTTGAGGTACCGCCCCCGGACGACTTGACGGTTCTGGTTATAAGAAGCAGACCATAAATACTGCTCGAACGTAGATATACGTTGCTGCAGCTAGCCTCCCGCCAGTTTCCCCCTTCAACATCGGAAGGCTATCCCTTCCAATTATTTCACCACACGCGCCATTGACAGCATGAAATTCTGCGATACGCTTTCTCTCGTTAGACCTGCCTTACAAGCAACAACCATATCGTAGCCCGCCACATGAGAACCAAGATGTGTGATATCAGCTACCTGTTGATATCGCAGCAATTAAAAACTATTGGAGGATCGGATTATGAAACTGGAAGAGATTAAATCCATCGCGAAACAACACAGCATCAAGATCGGCAAGATGAAGAAATCCGAACTGGTGCGGGCCATCCAGAGTGCCGAGGGAAATGAGCCCTGTTTTGAAGCCGGCAAATCCGCCAACTGCGGCCAGGCTGGCTGCAGTTGGCGTGAAATCTGTTCATAAAATATGTCACGTCTTAAAACCAGCCATTAAAAAGGAGGATTCGCCATGCAGTGGTTCAATGACATGAAAATCGGTACGCGGTTGGGGATGGTGTTCGGCATTATGCTTTTTCTCCTGCTCGCAGTTGCTGCTACTGGATACTGGGGCATGCGGATGATCGACGAGGAGATCGTCAAGGACCTGGACAGCGACGGAGTCATCGCCCAGCACGCCGGCCGGGCGAGGGCCAATGTCCTGGGGCTGCGGCGCTTCGAGAAGGATGTGTTCATCAATATCGCTCATACGGACAAGGTGGAAAATTACTACAAACAGTGGAATGAGGAAAAATCAAGCGTTGAAGAGCGGGTCAAGGCTCTGGAGAAAGTTGCTACCGATCCGAAAGACAAGGAACAGATCAAGCTGATAAAGGATAATCTGGCCATCTATGCCGCAGGCTTCGACAAGGTCTACGCCATGGTCCGCGACGGCAGGGTGAAGACGACTGCCGAGGGCAACGCCGCTATTGGCGAATACAAGGACGAAACTCACAAGATGGAAAAGGTGGCCGCCGAGTTCGCCACGGAAGGCTACAAACGGCTGGACCACATCAAGGAACTGGCCCAGATCGAGATCAAGCAGGCATTACAGATCATGATACCGATTGTCGTTATTGCCTTTATCATTGGAGTCATTGCTGCTCTGCTGATCACGCGCAGCATCAAAAAACCGGTGAGCGAGGGAGTGGCGGTTGCCAACGCTCTTGCTGAGGGTGATCTGACCGTGTCGATAGAAGCCACCAGCAAGGATGAAATTGGACAACTGATGGCAGCCCTCAAGAGCATGGTGGATAAGCTTAAACAGGTGGTCGGTGATGTGATGGGCGCCACTGACAACGTGGCCTCCGGAAGCCAGCAGCTCTCGGCCACGGCCCAGCAGATGAGCCAGGGAGCGACCGAGCAGGCAGCCAGCGCGGAAGAAATATCCTCCAGCATGGAAGAGATGGCCTCCAGCATTCGCCAGAACACCGATAACGCCATGCAGACGGAAAAGATCTCCATCAAGAGCGCCGTCGATGCCAAGGAAGGTGGCAAAGCGGTGGTTGAGACGGTAGCGGCCATGAAGGAGATCGCCACCAAGATCAGCATTATCGAAGAGATCGCCCGCCAGACCAACCTGCTGGCTCTGAACGCCGCTATTGAAGCAGCCCGGGCCGGTGAGCATGGCAAGGGATTTGCGGTGGTCGCCTCCGAAGTCCGCAAGCTGGCCGAACGGAGCCAGTCGGCAGCCGGTGAGATTTCCGGTCTCTCCTCCCGCAGCGTGGCAATAGCGGAACAGGCAGGTGATATGCTGACCAGGATGGTGCCTGACATTCAGCGCACCGCCGAACTGGTGCAGGAGATCACCGCCTCCAGCAAGGAACAGGATACCGGCGCCGAACAGATCAACAAGGCCATTCAACAGCTCGATCAGGTCATCCAGCAGAACGCCTCCGCCTCGGAGGAGATGGCCTCAACCTCCGAGGAACTCGCAAGTCAGTCCGACCTGTTGAAGGACACGATCAGCTTCTTCAATATCGGCACTGGGGGGCGGCGTACAGCTTCTGCCACAACAGCCCGCAAACCGGCCCACAAGGTCCAGATTGCCCATGCCAAAAGCGGAGCTGCCGCACAGCCGCAGGCAACACGCAACTCCAGTGGCGGCATAAACCTCCAACTCGGCCAGGCCGGTCCGGATCATCTGGATGATGAGTTTGAGAAGTTCTGAAAAACATAAAAGCTAACCCCTCCAAACCTCCCTTATCAGGGGAGGCTTAAAAGCTTCCCCCCTGATAAGGGGGGA
The DNA here is from genome assembly GCA_041675485.1 of Pelobacteraceae bacterium. Classification (GTDB taxonomy): domain Bacteria; phylum Desulfobacterota; class Desulfuromonadia; order Geobacterales; family Pseudopelobacteraceae; genus JACRCG01. Next base: position 3,751 of record JBAYTT010000194.1, read on the forward strand.
TTGAGGGGGGTTGGTTTTGGCCATAGATAAACGGAGGAGGAAACCATGAGCGTCTCATCCATTACCGAAACAACCCAATACCTGACCTTCAAGCTCGACGAAGAGGTCTTTGCCCTTGATGTGGCCAAAGTGCGGGAAATACTGGAATACACCACCGTCACCAAAGTACCCCGAACGCCGGATTTCATGCGAGGTGTCATCAACCTGCGCGGCAGCGTGGTGCCGGTGATCGACCTGCGTCTCAAATTCGGGATGACCGCTACGGAGCAGACAGTTAACACCTGCATCATCGTGGCGGAAGTGGGGATGGAGGGCGAAACCATTCTGCTCGGCGCCTTGGCGGATTCGGTGCAGGAAGTGGACGAGATGGAGCCGGGCCAGATCGAGGCCGCGCCCCACATAGGGACGCGGCTCAATACCGACTTTATCAGGGGGATGGGGAAGCAGGACGGCAATTTCGTGATGATTCTGGATATAGACAAGGTGTTCAGCAGCGATGAATTATCCAGCTTTGCCGAGCAGTAATAACGGGCTCGGCAATAAAACCATCTCGAAAGGAAACTTATGAATATAACATACGTAACTGCCGGATTGACAATGTTTGTTCTGGCGCTAGCGAGCTTTGCCGGCCCGGCGTTCGCCGTTCATCCCGATCTTGTAGTACCGGAAAAAGTCGCGTCATCCCACAAAGCGTGTCAGGAGATCATGCGTATCGGGAAGAAGTATCAGGTCGAGGGTCTGTTCGCCAAGGAGTTCGTCGAGGGGCAATGTCAACTCGCCCGGCTCGATGTGGCGGTGGCGGTGCAGCTGTTGACCGAAAAGATGGCCGAAAAGGCTGCCAGGGAAGGCTCCGGGGCGATTGACAAGGAGGACCTCGCCATATTGAGCGACCTCAGGGAAGAGTTGCGCGGCGAGATGCTGCTGGCTCAGTCACGCGCCTTCCAGACCCGTTATACCGAACTGGGGACCAATCTCCATGCCCTCACGAAGAACATCACCATCAGCGGCGGAATGACCGGCGTGCTGCAAGGTACTCTCGGAAATAAGCCCAGAGATTATGCTGATTCGGTTGGACGGGCCGACATGGTCTTCAATTTCAAGGTCGGCGACAACACTATCGCGGTGATTGACGTTGAAGCCACCGGCGGCTCCGGCATCGACGCCCATATAGGCAATTACTCCATTTTGAACAATATCCCCATGGCCCCGTCCGACACGGTCCGTTTCCGGACCGCCTGGGTCGAGCACACAGCTTTCGATGACCGTCTCGTATTCACGGTCGGCAAAATCGGACTGACTGATTACTTTGACAACAGCAGCGTTGCCAACAATGAGACCGCCCAGTTTCTGGCAGGCGCTTTTGTAAACTCGGCGGTCCTCGGCGCCCCCTCCTACGGACCGGGCATGAGGGTCACCGCAAAGCTTGGCGACCGAATCACCTTTGGCCTCGGCTATGGTAGCGGCGACACCACCGGGACCAATATCCTCGATCACGGCTTCGGTATTGCGGAGTTGGGCTATAAACTGAAAATCGGGGAACTGGAAGGAAATTATCGCTTCTACGGCAGCCTGGACGGCTCATTACCGGTGGTTGACGGGATAAAAAGTGTCAATGAGAACGCCTGGGGAACCGGATTGAGCATTGACCAGCAGGTGACCGGTCAACTTACCCTGTTCGGCCGCTTCGGTTGGCATGACGAAGATGCGTATTTGACAAGATCCGCCTGGAGCACCGGCTTTCAGTATGCCGGCCCGATTCCGCAGCGCAAGGATGACCTTGTCGGATTCGGTTACGGGCAGATCCTGATCAATAGTGCCACCGCCCAGGAAAAATTGATCGAAGCCTACTACAAGGTAAAGGTCAATGATCAGATGGCAATATCGCCCCATTTCCAATATCTGATCAACCCGTTGGCCGATAAGAGCGCCGACAATGTCTTTGTGGCAAGCGTGAGAGCGCAACTCATCTTTTAAGTTCTAGCGGCAAATCCCCATAGGATGAAGACCTTGACAGCAACTAAATGAACGATATCATTTCGGTACATTGACATTGACAGGGGCATACCATGCTGGAACAGGTCATGAATCAGTATAACGAAGCCGTCATGGACACCGATCGCGACAGGGCGCTGCAGGTTGTGCGCGACGCCCTGGGTCTGGAAATCTCGCCGGAAGAAGTGGTGTTCAAGATTGTCGTGCCGGCCATCGAACTGATGATGAAATCAATCAGCGAAGAACAGGGAGTAAGCCTGGCCCAGCATTTCATGGCCGCCCAGATCGCCTCGGAAGTGGTCGATGACATGATACCCCGATTCCGGAAAGCACCGGAAATTGTCGGCAGGGTCGTCATTGGCACTTCCCGGGGAGATTTCCACGGCCTCGGCAAACGGATCGTCAGCGGGTGCCTGAAAGCCATGATGGTTGATGTGGTTGACCTCGGCCTCAACGTAGCGCCGGAACGATTCGTTGACGAGGCCTTGGCGCAGGACGCCCAGGTCATCGCCATTTCGTCCATGATGGTTCATACGGCACGGGGCGAAAACGGCTGCATCAGGGTACGGCAGCTGCTGAAAGAGCGTGGCGTTGAGGATCGGATCCGGATCGCCGTGGGAGGTGCGCCGTACCGCTTCGACCCGGAACTGTTCAGGACCGTGGGTGCCGATGCCTGGGCAGAGAACGGCATTACTGCCGGCAGGGTTATCACCGATCTGATCCGGGAGGTGCACCAATGACAGGCATGGAACGACTCAGCGCCGCCATAAACGGCACCATGGCCGACCGGATCCCGGTTTTCTGCAACCTGCTGGACCAGGGGGCAAAAGAGCTGGGAATCTCTTTGGAGGAGTACTACAAAAGCGGCGAGCTTGTTGCCGAAGCACAACTTAAAATGCGGGAGAACTACGGTTACGACTGTCTCTGGAGCCTTTTTTATGTGGGCAAGGAGGCCGAACTGCTGGGGTGCAGCAAAATGATATATGCCAAGGACGGTCCCCCCAATGTCGGCGAAATGATCATCAGAACTTATGACGATATCGCACGATTGCAGGTTCCTGACGATATATCCTCTCATCCCGCTTTTGCCGAAGAATTGAGATGCCTGCGCATCCTCAAGGCCGAAGCGGGCGGCAAATACCCGATCTGCGCCTACCTGACCGCCTCCATGACCCTGCCGTCCATCCTGATGGGGATAGAGAAATGGATGCAGCTGCTCATGATGGGGCCCCACGACCTGCGCGACGAACTGCTGACCAAATGTTCGGACTTTTTCCAAAAGCAGATCGCCGCCTACCGAGCTGCCGGTGCGGATGTGCTGGTGTATTCCAACCCGTTCGGCTCCACCGAAATCATCCCGCGCACCTTTTTCGAAGAGCTGTCTCTCCCCTGGATGGCGCGGGATCTCGAACCGGGCGGGACCGGGGGGATAGTCTATTATTGCGGCAGCTCCCGCTTCAACAATGTAATCGAAGAGGTCATCACGCGGTTGGGGATCGGGGTCTTCTACTTGAGCCCAATGGACGACATCGCCGAGGGAAAGCGGCTTGTTGCCGGCCGGGGGCTGACCTGCGGCGTGATCAACGACATCATGCTCCTCGAATGGTCGAAGGAAGAGATACGGGCCGAGGTCAAGCGGATGATAGAAGCAGGCAAGCCGGGGGGAAAGTTCCTGTTCGGCACCCTGGTTATGCCCTATAACATCCCGGAGGAAAATATCCGGACCATGCTGGAGGCGGCCTACGAATACGGGCAGTTCGAATCACCATGACACCGCTCCCTCCCTCACCCCTCCTTCTGGGCTGCGGCATTCTGCACAAGGAAATCCGTTTTCTTATTGAGAAGAACAGCTGGCAGCTTGAGACACACTTTCTTGACTCGGCCCTGCATATCGACTTCGACAAACTTTCCCTGGCGCTGAAATCAGCGCTCGATCATTATGCCGGACGGGAAATGACTGTCTTCTACGGTGCCTGTCATCCGCAGATGGAAACAATTCTTCATGCAGCCGGAGCGTTCCGGACCGAAGGGCAGAACTGTGCGGAGATGCTTCTGGGGCCTGAGCGGTTTGCAGCAGAACTGGAACAGGGGGCCTTCTTTCTTC
>JBAYTT010000195.1:0-7681 GCA_041675485.1 Pelobacteraceae bacterium
CGACACAGTCTGTCCCGGTGTCGCCGCCACCGATGATGATGACGTCTTTCCCTTTGGCGGAAATATAGTCATCACTCCCGTTCAGCAGGGCCTTGGTGTTGGCAGTCAGGAATTCCATGGCGAAATGAATCCCCTTCAGTGTGCGGCCATCAATGGGAAGATCACGTGGCAGAGTGGCTCCAGTCGTCATGACCACGGCATCAAAATCCCTGCGCAGCTTCGCGGTCGGGTATGCATCCCCGCCAACCTCGGCATTGCAGACAAAGGTAATCCCCTCAGCCTCCAGCAGTTTGATGCGGCGAAGCACGACCTGACGCTTGTCGAGTTTCATGTTGGGGATTCCATACATTAAAAGCCCGCCCGGCAGATCGGCCCGTTCGAAAACCGTCACACTGTGTCCGGCCTTGTTGAGCTGAGCAGCAGCGGAAAGACCTGCGGGACCGGAACCAACGACGGCTACTTTTTTGCCGGTACGAACGGCTGGAGGAGCCGGCACAACCCATCCCTCTTCATAGCCGCGTTCAATAATACTGACTTCGATATTCTTGATCGTAACGGCCGGATCTATGCTGGCCAACGTGCAGGAACCCTCGCAAGGGGCCGGGCAGACGCGTCCGGTAAATTCCGGGAAATTATTGGTTTTGTGCAACCGGTCCAGCGCCTGATACCAGAGATTGCGATAGACCAGGTCATTCCACTCGGGAATAAGGTTGTTGACCGGGCATCCGCTCGCCATGCCGCTGATAAGTACGCCACTGTGACAGAACGGCACGCCGCAATCCATGCAGCGGGCACCCTGAGTGCGCAAGTCGTCATCCGGCATATGCAGATGGAATTCGTTCCAGTCGTTGATCCGCTCCAGAGGTGCCCGGTCAGCCGGTACCTCGCGAATATATTCCATGAATCCTGTTGGTTTTCCCATGATCGTTTCCTATCGGATGTTTCATAAAATTTGTAGGGGCGTATTGCATACGCCCTGGTAGCAATTGGCAACAGTGTCTATTTATAGCAGCGGGGGCGCAAGCATTGCGCCCCTACGACGCATCCAATCAATGCCCGACCATATGCGAATTTTCCTCAAAAGCAGCCGCCAATGCGTCGTCGCCACTGAGGCCGGCAGCCTGCGCCTTCGCCAACGCCTGCAGGACACGCTTATAGTCCATCGGCATCACTTTTACAAAACGCGCCTGATACCCCTCCCAGTTGATCAGAACCATCGTGGCACGGGAACTGCCGGTGCTTTCGGCATGTTGTTCGATCATGCCCTTCACAGTTGCACGATCGGCATCATCAAGCGATTCCAGCCCGACCATCTCGGTATTGCAACGGGACGCGAAATCCCCGTCTTCGTCCAGAACGTAGGCAATCCCGCCACTCATACCGGCGGCAAAATTACGCCCGGTCTTGCCAAGGATCACCACCGTGCCGCCGGTCATGTACTCGCAACCATGATCGCCGACCCCTTCAACAACTGCGTTGACACCGGAGTTACGGACACAGAACCGTTCTCCAACCATGCCGCGAAGAAATGCGGTGCCGCTGGTAGCCCCGTAGAAGGCCACGTTGCCGGCAATAATGTTCTCTTCAGCCTTGAATGTTGATCCCTCCGGCGGATAGACGACAATTGTACCGCCACTCAACCCCTTACCCAGATAATCGTTGGCGTCGCCGGACAGTTTCAACGTAACGCCGCGCGGAACAAATGCGCCAAAACTCTGGCCGGCAGAGCCGTTGAACGTGAGGCGAACCGTATCGTCCGGAAGCCCCTTGGCACCATGATTACGGGTTATCTCATTGCCAAGGATCGTCCCGACAACGCGATCGACGTTGCTAATAGCGAGTTCGGCGCTTACCTTCTCGCCCCGCTCGATGGCTGGTTGACAGATATCAAGCAGTTTGGTCATATCGATAGATTTTTCCAGGCCGTGATCCTGCTTTTCCGTACAGTAACGACCGACATTCAGCCCGACTTTCGGCTGGTGCAGGATGTTCGAGAAATCGAGTCCCTGAGCCTTCCAGTGATCAATGGCCTTGTTGGCCTCAAGCACATCGCAGCGCCCGACCATTTCATTCAGGGTGCGGAAGCCGAGTTGTGCCATGATTTCGCGCAGTTCCTGGGCAACAAAACGCATGAAGTTGACAACATACTCCGGCTTGCCGCTGAAGTTTTTGCGCAACTTCGGATCCTGCGTTGCAACACCGGTCGGACAGGTATTGCTGTGGCAGACACGCATCATGACGCACCCCAGAGTCACCAGGGGCGCCGTGGCAAAACCGAACTCCTCGGCACCCAGCAGGGCGGCGATGGCAACGTCGCGGCCGGTCTTCAACTGGCCGTCGGCTTCGATGATGATGCGGCTGCGCAGGTTGTTCAGCAGCAGGGTCTGGTGGGTTTCAGCCAACCCGAGTTCCCAGGGGAGACCGGCATGCTTGATACTGGAAATCGGCGATGCTCCGGTACCGCCGTCATAGCCGCTGATCAGCACGACATCGGCATGGGCCTTGGCTACGCCGGCGGCAATCGTACCGACACCGACTTCCGACACCAGCTTGACGCTGATACGGGCACGGCGGTTGGCGTTTTTCAGATCGTGGATCAATTCGGCCAGATCCTCGATGGAATAGATATCGTGGTGCGGCGGTGGGGACACCAGGCCGACCCCCGGAGTGGTATGACGGGTCTTGGCGATCCAGGGATACACCTTGGTACCGGGGAGTTCGCCCCCTTCACCCGGCTTGGCACCCTGAGCCATCTTGATCTGCAATTCGCCGGCATTGGTCAGATAATCGCTGGTGACACCGAAGCGGCCGGAAGCCACCTGTTTGATGGAACTGTTCTTTGAGTCCCCCTGCTCGTTGGTCCAGGTGAAACGTTCGGGATCCTCACCACCCTCGCCGGTATTTGATCTCCCGCCGATACGGTTCATCGCGATCGCCAGAGCTTCGTGCGCCTCTTTACTGATGGAGCCGTACGACATGGCGCCGGTCTTGAAACGTTTCATGATCGACTCAACCGGCTCGACCTCATCAAGCGGCACCGACGGCATGTTATCCTTGAACCCGAGCAGTCCGCGCAGGGTGTAGTGACGCTCACTCTGTTCATCAATCAAAGAGGAGAACACCTTGAACTCGCGGTAGTCGTCGGTACGGGTCGCCTTCTGCAGCGAGGTGATCGTCAGAGGATTATACTGATGTTCCTCGCCATCCTTGCGCCATTGATACACGCCACCCGGGGCAAGTGAAGCCTGGGGGGCGACCCGCTCCGGATAGGCTCGTGCATGACGCTCCATCAGCTCACGGGCGATTCCATCGATATCGGTTCCTCCGATACGTGACGGGGTCAAGGTAAAATACCGGTCAATCACGGAAAGGTGCAGTCCGACCGCTTCAAAAACCTGCGCGCCACGGTAGCTCTGCACGGTGGAGATCCCCATCTTGGCCATGGTTTTGACGACACCCTTGATGGAAGCCTTGATGAAGTTCTTGACCGCCTTCTTGTGGTCAATACCGGGCAGCATCCCCTGCTGGATCATGTCGTCCAGAGATTCAAAAGCCAGGTAGGGATTGATGGCATTGACACCGTACCCGAGCAGCACGGCAAAGTGATGCACCTCACGCGGTTCGCCGGATTCCAGTATCAGAGAAACCAGCGTACGGGTACCGCTGCTGACCAGATGTTGATGCAGACCGGAAACCGCCAGTAATGCCGGAATAGCGGCGTTATTTTTATCCACTCCGCGGTCGGAAAGGATCAGGATATTGCTGCCGGACTCAACTGCCACATCAGCAGCCGCAAAAAGCGCTTCCAACCCTTTTTCCATGGCTCCGGCACCACGTGCCGCCGGAAAGAGCAGCGGCAGCGTCGCGGACTTGAAACCGGTACGATCTATCAAGCGCAGCTTTTCCAATTCATCGTTGCAAAGCAGCGGACACTGGAGTTTGATCCTCCGGGCGTTCGATGCTGTCGGCTCCAGCAGGTTCCCCTCCGAGCCGATCAACGTGATGGTTGAGGTGACAATCTCTTCGCGAATCGGATCGATGGGAGGGTTTGTTACCTGGGCAAACAACTGCTTGAAATAATTGTACAACAGCTGGTTTTGGTTCGAGAGCACCGCCAGCGGCGTGTCGGTGCCCATGGAACCGAGCGGCTGGATGCCGTCGGTTGCCATCGGCCCCAGAACAACTCGCTGATCCTCGTAGGTATAACCAAAAGCCTGCTGGCGCTGGACCAGGGAAGCACGGTCCGAAGCTGGAGCGTCAGGAACGCCCGGCAGATCTTCCAGCGAAATATGGTGTTCTTTCAGCCACTGGCTATATGGATTAGCTCCCGCCAGCTCCTGCTTGATCTCCCCGTCAGGGACAATGCGCCCCTGCTCGGTATCGACCAGAAACATATGCCCGGGCTGAAGCCGCCCCTTGCTCAGGATTCGGCTCGGCTCGATCTGCAGCACTCCGGCTTCGGAGGCCATTATGACCAGATCGTCATTGGTAATGTAATAGCGGGAAGGACGGAGCCCGTTGCGATCAAGAACTGCTCCGATGCTGCGGCCATCGGTAAAAGCGATTGCGGCCGGGCCATCCCATGGCGCCATCAGGCAGGAATGATACTCGTAGAACGCCCTTTTTTCGTCGCTCATCCCGGAATGATTTTCCCACGGCTCCGGCACCATCATCATCACCGCATGCGGAAGCGAGCGGCCGCTCATGACGAGCAGTTCCAGACAGTTGTCGAACATGGCCGAATCCGAGCCGTTATCGTTGATAATCGGCAGCACCTTCTTGATATCGTCGCCGAACAGAGCGCTTTCAAAAAGGGTTTGGCGTGCATTCATCCAGTTGACGTTGCCGCGCAGGGTGTTGATCTCGCCGTTATGGGCCAGATAATGATAGGGGTGCGCACGGTCCCAACTGGGAAAGGTGTTGGTGGAGAAGCGGGAATGCACCAGGGCGATCGCGCTTTCCATGGCAGGGTCGCGAAGTTCGGGATAGTACTGGTCAACCTGCACCGGCATGAGCATACCCTTGTAGATCATGGTCCGGGTCGAGAGGCTGCAGACATACCAGTGTTCATCAACTTCGGCACGCCGGATTTCGTTGGTTGCCCGCTGATTGATAATATAGAGCTTGCGATTGAAGTCCTGCTCATCAGTGCAGCCGACAGGGCGCTTGAGGAACAGCTGCCGTACCATCGGCTCCCCTTCCCAGGCGGTATTTCCCAAAGAAGTGTTGTCGGTCGGCACGTTGCGCCAACCGAGGAGTTCCACCTCTTCCTCGACCAGAATTTTTTCCAGGATATGACGAGCGGCGTTGCGTTCGGTTGCTTTCGGAGAGGTAAACACCATGCCGACGCCGTAATGAAACGGCTCGGGCAGTTCGATGCCGAGAGGTGCGCAGACGGAACGCAGGAAACTGTCCGGCATCTGTATGAGAATGCCGGCACCATCCCCGGTGTTCGGTTCACTGCCGGTTGCACCGCGATGATCAAGATTTATGAGCACTTCAAGTGCCTGGCTGACGATCTCGTGGGACTTTTTCCCCTTCATATTGGCGACAAAGCCAACGCCGCATGCGTCATGCTCAAATTGAGGATCGTAAAGCCCTTGTTTTGCTGGTGGTCGGTTGTTTTTCATGGAAGTAACCTTCGTAACTTTATTCTTGTAAGAGTTTCACGCAACTGGTGCAGGATGTCTTCATTAGCATGGAGTGTGCCATGATAATTGTGGAACAGCAGCCTGCGGCAACTTAACCATTAATTCAGATAGTTGTCCGCATTCAATCAATGAGACAACACCCTGACTCGCGACCGCAGACACATATTAACGTGTACATTTTACACACTAGTGAGTAGCACAAAGAGCCACCACACAATTCGCCCCGATCAGGAAGCCAGTGATTACAGGTCACTGCTTTATCCCCACGACAATGCAGGAGCACCCAAAAGTGCGTATTTTAAGTGCACAGACAACTCAGTTATGCACGTTTTGTAGTCAATTGTTTTAGGATTTGCGCAATTTATATGCAATTACTTCGATTTCTTTTGCAATGTGTCTATTATTTGTGCTAATACAGCACAAAATTTGATCAGGAGGCATCAATGGCACAGGTAGACGCAAAGATTGAAACAATGTATCAGGAAGTCTTGAAACGCAACCCCGGCGAAACCGAGTTCCATCAGGCGGTTCTGGAAGTTCTCGAATCACTCGGACCAGTCGTAGCGAAGCATCCCGAATACCTTGAGCGCAGGATTATCGAGCGTATTTGCGAACCGGAGCGCCAGATAATTTTCCGGGTGCCCTGGCAGGATGACAGCGGCAAAGTTCAGATCAACAGGGGTTTTCGCGTTGAATTCAGTAGTGCTCTTGGCCCTTACAAAGGCGGCCTGCGCTTCCATCCATCCGTATATTTGGGCATCATCAAGTTCCTCGGCTTCGAACAGATTTTCAAAAACTCGCTGACCGGCCTGCCGATTGGCGGCGGCAAAGGCGGCTCCGATTTCGACCCCAAAGGCAAATCCGACGACGAAGTCATGCGTTTCTGCCAGAGTTTCATGACCGAATTATATCGTCATCTGGGCGAGCACACCGATGTTCCAGCCGGAGATATCGGAGTGGGCGGCCGCGAAATCGGTTACATGTTCGGTCAGTACAAGCGTATCACCAACCGTTATGAGCCTGGTGTTCTGACCGGCAAAGGCCTGACCTGGGGCGGATCGCTGGTCCGCACCGAAGCAACCGGATATGGTGCCACATTCTTTGTCAACGAGATGCTGAAAGCTCGCAAGGACTCCTTTGACGGCAAGATTTGCACAGTTTCCGGTTCCGGAAATGTTGCCATTTACACCATTGAGAAGATTCACCAACTGGGCGGCAAGTGCGTAGCATGCTCGGACTCGAACGGTGTAATCTACGACGAAAAGGGACTTGATCTCGACCTGATCAAGCAGCTCAAGGAAGTCGAGCGTCGTCGCATTGATGAGTACGCCAAGACCCACAAGCACGCAAAATACATCGCCAAGGGGAACATCTGGGAGATTCCCTGCCAGGTTGCCATGCCGTCGGCCACCCAGAACGAGATCAACGGCAAGGATGCCGCAACCCTCGTTAAAAACGGCTGCATCGCCGTCGGCGAAGGCGCCAACATGCCGACAACTCCGGAAGGCGTCAAGGTTTTCCTGGAAGCCAAGATTGCCTATGGACCGGGAAAAGCCGCAAATGCTGGCGGTGTAGCAACCTCGGCCCTGGAAATGCAGCAGAACGCCGGCCGCGATTCCTGGAGCTTCGAGTACACCGAGAAGAAACTGGAAGACATCATGATCAACATCCACCGCAACTGTTTTGACACCGCCGAAGAATATGGCGCACCGGGCAACTATGTTCTCGGCGCCAACATCTGCGGCTTTATCAAGGTTGCCAATGCCATGGTCGCCCACGGCCTGATCTGATTTTACCGTGTCGCAAATATACCACACAAAAAAAGCCCGGCTATTTGCCGGGCTTTTTTTGTCGTTATGCACAAGCAGAGGTCACTGAGCCGTCCACCCGCCATCAATCGGAATAGCCGTGCCGGTGATCTGGTCCGCGCCCGGCGAGCAGAGAAACAGCACCAACTGGCCAAGCTGTTCGATTGAGACGAACTGCTGCGACGGCTGCTTTTCCGCCAGCATGCTGCGCCCCCCCGCCTC
>JBAYTT010000196.1:0-7644 GCA_041675485.1 Pelobacteraceae bacterium
ATCTTCTCGATTCCCAGCTCCACTGCAGTCTCGGTGATCAGCAGCAACTCCTCGTAGGAGAGCACCGCGTCATGCCCCTTGCTTTCAATGCCCTCTTTGGGCATGCAGTAGAAACAACGCATGTTGCAGCGGTCGGTAACCGACAGCCGCAGGTAGTTTATGGTTCTCCCGTGGGAGTCAGTCAGTTCCATGAATGATATGTTTCTCCACAAAATCGGCCACCTGGGAAGGATTGTTGATGTCCAGCACCGGCACGTCCAGTTCCAGCGGCTCGTCCGAGGCCACCGCGATCAGGCTTGGATCGTTTTCCTCACCACGACAAATCAAAGTTGCGCTCCGTTCCCGGCGATGCACTTCGATTTTTGGTAGCCCGCTCTTTTTGAACCCTTCGGTCAGGATCAGGTCAACATCGGTGAAATAGGTCGCAATCAGCTCCTCGATGGTGGGGGGGTCGGCATGTTGTTTTACCACGGCCAGTTTCTCGGGCGACGAGATCAGCATGGTGTCGGCTCCTGCTGCGGTGAGGCGATAGCTGTCCTTGCCGGGATGGTCGATCTCAAAGCGGTGGGCATCGTGTTTGACAACGCCGATCCGGTAGCCGCGCTGTTTCAGCTCGGCGATGACTTTTTCCAGCAAGGTTGTTTTGCCGGTTCCGGATTTGGCGACAAAAGAGACGGCTTTGGCAATCATGGGCACCTCATAATGCGTAAATATATCTGCGTATCTGAATGTAACGTAATCGGGGGTGTCGCGCAAAGGAAAAGCTGAAAAAATTGACCTGTGTCATGTATCATAACGGAGAAATGAGGCAGTATCACATCATGGAAACGATGACACCGCATCAGAAAAAAGATATCAAGCTGCTCGGCAAATTTGTCGAGGTGTACTGCGCCGGTAAGCATCGTGAGGCGGAACACGCCCCTGTGATATTGCCGGGCGATCTGGGCGAGCGTACGCTCTGTCCCGATTGCGCCGCGTTTTTGCAGTATGCCATAACCAGACGGCTGAAATGCCCGCTGGAAGCGGAAAAGCCGACCTGCAAGCATTGCCGTACCCACTGTTATGCCAAGCCGCAACTGGCAAAAGTGAAGGAAATTATGGCGTACTCCGGGCGCACGTTGATGCTGCGGGGCAGGCTTGATTATATCTGGCACTACTTTTTCTGATAACTTACCAAACTAACAAAGGGAGAATTAACCATGTTGAGAAAAATCGTAACAATAGACCAGGATAAATGTGACGGCTGCGGACTCTGCGTACCATCGTGCGCCGAAGGAGCCATCAAGCTGGTGAACGGCAAGGCGGTATTGTCGGCGGACAATCTGTGCGACGGTCTTGGCGCCTGCCTGGGCGAATGTCCTCGCGACGCCATCCACATCGAGGAGCGCGAGGCGGATGAATTCGATGAAGCGGCCGTGGAGAAGCATCTGGCCGCCCAGGGCAAACCTGCTCCGGTGCACCAGCATGCCGCCCCTGCTCCGGTAGCCCATCATCATGCCGGCGGCGGCTGTCCCGGTTCACGTGCCATGAGTTTCGCTCCGCCACAGGCCGTGACGGAAGCCGCCCCGAGTGGCAGTCGCCAGAGCCAGCTGGCCCAGTGGCCGGTGCAGCTGCATCTGGTTTCCACCTCCGCTCCCTACTTCCAGGGCGCCGATCTGCTGATCACCGCCGACTGCGTGCCGGTCGCCTATGCCGGCTACCACGAGGATTTCCTCAAGGGGAAGGCGGTCGTGATGGGTTGCCCGAAGCTTGATGACAACAATTTCTACACCCAGAAACTGACCGAGCTGTTCACCAAGTCGGACATCAAGAGCATTACCGTGTTGAAGATGGAAGTCCCCTGCTGCGGCGGCATCGCCATGGCGGCTCGTCAGGCGCTGGCAGCCTGCGGCAAGCAGATAGAGTACAAAGAGGTCACCATCGGGATTCAGGGGCAGATCAAGGGATAACGCTCACCCCCCCCACCGTTTGTAACTATCCCCTGTCGGGCAATGAGCCCCGGCAGGGGATGTTTTTTGCTGTCTTCTCTCCTCTGAATCCCCCCATCTCATTTCGTGACACGAGTTACAATTTTTGCTTCCCTCGCAACTCCCCGATTGTTCGCTTTTTTTCATCTGGCAATAGCCAGTCGCTATAATAATTTAACACGGGCGCAGAATGCCATCTTTGGCAAATCAGCGATAACATGCTGATGCCACGACATAATAATGACCGTATTGTCTTGGTATGATTCCTGAGATAGGTACGTGACACGAGAACGATGCGTATCCGTTTCCCGTTAAGGGTTGTGGAGCGAGAGAGGTTGGGTGGGGGAGGCGTGTCAATCCTCCCGGCAACACGAGCTTATCGGTAGGAGGTACTGACCATGAACACACGACTGGGTGTGACGACGATTGCATTGTGCATGCCGCTGATCATGGCAACCTGCGGCGAGGCCGAAGCGGTTGAAGAGAATGACTCAAGTGATTGCCCTTGCTTTGAACCGGCAGTTCCGGATAACGCGCTGCGGACCGAACAAGCCGGCCGCTTCCTTTATGTCGCCGAATTGTATCGGCAATGCGTCACGGAATGTGTGGATATCCATACCAACGCGCTTAAAGAGCACCGGAGGATAATAACCGCGGCAAAGGTGAAGTGGAAAATTTTTGCCGATACCTGCACAGATAGAGAGATCAATCTGTTCGTGTCGAAAGATGATGGCGGCAAGTCGCGAAGACAGGGGAACAAGAGTGGCCGGTATGCCGGACAAGTGGTGAGTACGGTGTTGAAAACCACCGGCGACTGAAAAGCCTGTTCAGCAACGTTGCCTCAGACAGAGGGTCTATCGTGTTGATGGGGACGGAACATCTTCGCAGGTAAACCGCCGGCAAATCTCTGGACGGGCCTCGTAGATTGCGCAACGGCCATCCGTCAGGAACTCGCAGTTATAGTCGATCACCAGGCGGTGTGGCCCGAGCAGAGAGAGCTGTAGACGGGTTGAACCCAGTTCGCGGAGGCGTTCGTACTCCTCCCAGGTGAGCTCTACATCCGAGAAGGAGCGGCAACAGGCACCGCCGCAGTCCCGGCAGCGATCGTCACCATCGCGGGGTGCATCGAGAAGCATTCCGTGGTATCTTTTCATTCGGGGTGGAGGGAAGAGCATCGGCGTCTCTCCTTCTTGTCAACTTTCCAGATATTCCGCAAGAATACCGCTTGTCCGGCGAAGGCGCCGACTGAGTATCCCGGCAATATTGACTACAAGCTTGCCCCACAGCCGAGGGTATTCATCGGCCAATCGTTCGTAACCTTCCGTTGTCAGTACAAGTAAGTTCTGCCGGCGTACGCGTCACAGCCGTTGCGGAACGGGGTTCGCCATCAATGAGCGACATTTCCCCGAGTGAGTTACCCGGTCCGATGGACGCAATGATCTTGTTTTTGTGTTTCAGGTCTTCCTTGACGATGTCAACCCGCCCCCGACAGACAATACTCATAAATGCACTGGAATCGCCCTGCTGACAGATAACTCCCCCTCCACTGACACTGTAGGCTTCCATAAAACCGGACAGGGACTGCATTTCACTCCAATTCATACCTTTGCCGAGTTGTGTTTTCTCCAGCATTTCCGCTCTGCGTTGCACTGAGAGCACCATCTCTTCAAAACCATCGGTTGAAAACGGGATGCTGTCCCTGGCCATGTGCTGCTCCTCGCTTCACTTTGATTGGTAATGGTAAATAGTAACCTTACCAGCAGAAAATGCAAGAGAGAGCAACGGTAATGAGTTTACGCACCTCCATCAACTCCCTGTGATTGCTGGTCAATTGAATTATATTACGTTGCTATTTCGCAGAACAAGGTTATTATTAAAACAGTTGCGGACAATTTTCAGCATTTGTGTCGCTCCGGTATGTATCCATATTTGCAGAAATGCTTATTCCTGTGTCGTAACCGGGAACACCATTCCACACAATGGAGACACCCCCCATGATAAAGAGAACATGGCTCCCATGCCTGTCGATTTTTGCCTGTTTGGCTATCAACGGCACGGTCCGGGGGAGTGATGGGTCCGGTTCCGCCCCAATCCAGATAGTGGCGCAAGGCGGTTCGACCGAGAAGGAAGAGTTGCTCCTGTTTTATGAAGAAAAGGATCTGGTAACCGCCACCAAACGTCCCGGTTCGCTACGCAAGGCTCCCGCCATTGCCACCATCATCAGTGCCGACGAGATCAGGAACATGGGGGCGCGCAATCTGCTGGACGTGTTGAAGATGGTGCCAGGTTTCGGTATTTCCACCAACGAGTGGGGCACCCAGATGATCGAGGTGCGTGGGATCAGGACCGGGGCAAGCGAAAAGATCCTGGTCATGATCGATGGCCATTCGCTGAACAGAAATACAAACGGCAGTGCATTGGTTTATAATGTCGCCGGTAAGCTTCCGATAGAAAACATCCGGCAGGTGGAAGTAATACGAGGCCCAGGTTCGGCCCTCTACGGCAACAGCGCCTTTGTGGCCACTATCAACATCATTACCCGCAATGCCGAGGAGATCAATGGCCTGGAGTTGAAGGCTGGAGGCGGCAACTTTGATAGTTATAAGGGAAACCTGGTTGGCGGCAAGGTTATCGGTGACAAACTCTCAATTTCCGGCAGTCTGGACCATTATCGGACTAATGGTCCCAAGCTGACAGTCGAGGCCGACTCCCTGACCGGAACTCCCTTTTCTATTGCCCCTGGAATGACCGACTCGGGATCCAGGCAGACTGATGCCTTTCTGAAGGTCGGCTACGGCGATCTCTCTTTCAGGGGACATTATCAGACTAAAATTGAGCATTCATATATCGGTTTTGCATCTGCTCTGAACGACGACAGTCACATTGATATTGACAACTATTGGGGAGAGTTGATGTATGCCATGCGTCTTGTGGAGGGGGCTTCAGCAAACGTGAAGCTCAATTATGATTATTATGGCCAGGCAGATGGCCAGCAGGTCAAGATTTTTCCGAACGGTTTTGGTGGTAGTTTCCCTGAAGGGATGATAGGTGAACCGATGCTGAAAAACCGTACGATTGGCGGAGAATTTCAGGTGGATTGGGATGTCTTCAAGGGAAACCATTTGATCGCAGGTGCTGCCTATGAAGAGCTGCGTCAGTATGACGTCCACCAACGGGCAAACTTCAACCCGGCCAATTATAGCTATATCGGGCCTATACAGGAAGTCGCCAACTGGAACAAGGATGTGGCCCGTCAGATTTTTGCGACTTATCTGCAGGACGAATGGCAACTCCCGGCACAGGTTAATTTCACCGGGGGGGTGCGCTACGACCATTACAGCGATTTCGGCGATACCGTTAACCCCAGGATCGGGCTCGTCTGGAGCTTTCTGGAGAATGCGGATCTGAAGCTGCTTTACGGTCAGGCCTTCCGTGCACCAAATTTCCAGGAACTTTACAATATCAACAATCCGGTAGTGGTGGGCAATCAAGACCTCAAACCTGAGCGGATCCAAACCTATGAGGCTGGCGTGGCTTGGCGCCTTAATCGCTATTTTGCTGCAAATGTGAACTACTTTTACAGCACGATCAAAAACCAGATTGGCTGGGCACCATCAACAACGCCAGGCGCGCCCGCAGTCAATGCCAATCTCAACACATCCAAGACTCAAGGGGGCGAACTGGGGGCACATGGCTCTTACGGAACCGTTCTTAACTGGAAACTGAACTATGCCTGGCAGGATCCGCGCGACTCCGATACCAACCGACGGCTTCCGTATGTGCCGTCCCAGCGCGCCTCGGGCAGTGTTAACCATGCCCTGACTAAATACGTAACCCTGCATAGCGACGTGCTCTGGACCGGACCACGTCCTCGTGCCCAGGGAGATACCCGTTCTGACATGCCCGCGTATACGACCGTCGATCTGGCCGTGACGTTGAAGAACTTCTTCGAGACTCTGGAGATCCAGGGTACGGTCCGCAATCTCTTTGACCAGCGCTACAAGGACCCGGATACATCGAGTGGAGCTTCGAACATTGCCGGGACAGGACCGAAAGTCCCCGGCGATTTCCCGCGCGAAGGGATTTCCGGCTTTGTGACCGCGTCGTATCGCTTCTGATTTTTTACAGAAAAACAGGTATCACGTTGTTAAATACTCACGGTAATAAAAAAACGGAACTCATGCCATCGCGCCGCAATCCACTCACTGCGGCGCTATTCCTCTTTCTTCTGCTGTTGTTCTCCTCCCCGGCCTGTGCCGCAAAAGTCCTCATTATTGCCGATACCCAGTATGCAATGGTCGCCGACGTTGTTTCGGAGATCCAGGCTTCCCTGAGAACGCAAAGCAATGGCTATGCGACCGCTGATGTAAAAGGGCGACTGGGTGCCGTCGTGGAGCGCGAGGACGCGCAGGTCGTAGTCGCTCTGGGGATGGATGCTGTTGGCGAGGCGCTGCATCTGCCGTCGTCGATTGCCGTTGTGTATGGTCTTGTTGTTGTACCGCCCAGGAGCGGCAGGGGAAATGTTACCGGCGTATACATGTCGCCCCCGGTGAGTGAATATGTTTCAACTGTCCGCCGCTATCTCCCCGCACTAACCAAGGTCTCTGTCGTTGGGAGCCAGAGCATGATAAAGAGCCTGTCCGGTGGCGAATCCGGCCAGATTGCAGCCTATAAAGTGGGCAGTTCATCGGAGCTGGTCAGTACCATCAATCGCCTCGTCGATGCCAGGTCGCTGCTGCTCCTTCCCGATGTCAATCTATTGACCGCACCGGTAATGTCAAATGTCTACCTCTTCTCTTTCAGAAAAAATATCCCGTTGCTCGGCATTTCGGAAGCGAATGTAAAGCAGGGCTCTCTGTTTGCGCTGGTATTCGATCCCAAGGCGGTCAGCCGCCAAATCGGTGAAAAGGTCAAAATCATTCTTAATGGAACGGATGCCGGGGAGATCCCGGCCTCTTCTCCCGGAAAATATAACCTGTATATAAACAGCAGCACCGCGCAGAAGATGGGTATTACATTACCGGATGAGATGCTGAAGAAGGCAAAGAGAGTCTACCAGTGAAACCGAAAGCGGAATTGACAAGCGCTTCGATCAATTGTGATAACCAAGCGCCCGAACAGCGGAAGCAGAGTGTGGCCGACCGGCTGAAAGCGCTGATACCGCTTACCTTCAGGGGGCAGGCGGTGCTGTTCCTGTTTCCGTTGATTGTCATTATCTCCCTGGGTTACACCATTGAATCGATTACTACCGAGAGGAAAATTCTCCGAAACGAAATCATCAAAAAGGGGGAGACCATTGCCGCTGTTGCCGCCAGGAACGCTGAACTGTCGCTGCTCTCCGAAAACCGTGAACAGCTGAAAAATTCCGCATTGCCGTTGATGGCGATCAAAGATGTTGCGTTTGTGTCGTTCCTCAACACGCGTTCCGAAGTCCTGCACCACGAGGGTATTAAACACCCGATTGAAGAAAAACTGGTCCTGGATCCCGACAGTGCGGTCAGGTTTTTCGAGTATGCCGATTTTTTTGAATTCATTGTCCCGGTAGTCACCGTCAAGGCCACTGAAGGGCTCTTTCTGCTGGAGGGGACCAGTTCCGCGCCGCCAGTCAGAGAGCAGATCGGATGGGTGTGTATCGGTTTCTCGAAAGAGGTCATGAGAAAATCCGAACAGCAAATCA
>JBAYTT010000197.1:0-7576 GCA_041675485.1 Pelobacteraceae bacterium
AAGAAAATGCGGGTGCAACCGCGAACAAATCTGCCGGACCCTCCGTAACGCCACGACGTACAATGAGTAAAATTGCTGCCCGTCTTCAGGAAATCAACAATATTACCTATGCCGTACTACTTGATAAACAGGGCTCGCCGATTCAGGACTCCAGCATTGAAGCGGTTGCTTTGGCAGCCAAGGGCGTTTTCCTGGCCAAAACCGGCTGCTGTATCGGCGAGTTGATGGGGTTGGGAGAAATCAAGGCTGCGGCTGTCCATACAACGAACTACAATCTGTTATTATATGATTCCAAACAACACTATTTAAGCATCGCGGTCAAACCTGACTGCAACCTGGATACTGTTGAAGCCGAGATCAAGTCTGCATTCGTGCCGACTAAGTAGGGAGCCGTCTCATGAAGGATATTCTGCATCACATAAACAGCGTAGATGGAGTGATGGGCAGCGCGCTTTTCACCCCAAAAGGAGACGTGCTTGCCCATGCGTTTCCTGCGCTTATCGATGCAGCGTCACTAAAGAAGGCCGCTTCATTAATCCTGGAGTGCTCTTACGGTCTGCAGATGTCTCTTACGCTTGATCTGCTCGATTTTCGCTACTCGGACGGCCGCATCATCGTCAAAACGTTTCCGGGTGCAATGCTGTTCCTGATGTGTGCCAACACTATAAATCTTCAGGTCCTGTCGATAACGCTCAATCTTGCGATAAAAAAACTGGAAGCCAAGCTTCCAAACGGAGCTCCCGAGGCGCCTCAGCAATCTGCTGTTGAAGATTCAGGTCCTGCCGATGGCGTGCTACGGATGAATATCAGTCATCTGGCCAACAAACAGGCGAGCGCCAGTTTCGATTCGCTTGGCATGGTTGCCGTCAGCCAGCCGACCTCCCAATTTATTTCCGATTTTTTCAAGACCCCGTTCAAAAAATTGACCCTTACAAATGCTGCTGCCGGCACAAGCGGCACGTTTCCGGTCATGGTCATGAAAGATATGGACCAACAGTACGACGGCTCTGTCGTCGTAGGCCCCGGAATCGAGAAGAAGCTCAAAGTGAGTGCAGGAGACAAGGTAGAAATAAAGATCGGGTGATGAAACAGGTCTTAAGCAGTTGAAGCGGGGAATGGGGCGACTCATTCCCCGCTTTTTGTATGAGCTTTGGGATGCGCCTTGTCGTAGACCTCCATCAGGCGGTCAATACTGACATGGGTATATTTTTGTGTTGTTGAGAGAGACGCGTGGCCGAGCAGTTCCTGGATCGCGCGCAGATCGGCGCCTCCTTCCAGCATGTGGGTGGCGAAGGTATGTCTCAGGGTGTGTGGCGAGATCCGTTTGAATGCGGCAATCCGCATGACATGGGCATCAATCACCCGAGCCACGCTGCGACGGTTGATCCGCCCCCCGCGAGTGTTGAGAAAGAGAGCGGCTTTTGTCGAATCATCATGCCGCAGTTCGAGATACTCTTGCAACGCATTCAGCGCACGACTGCCGACCGGGACGATACGTTCCTTCTCCCCTTTGCCGGTCACCCGAACCATGCCGCTCGCAAGATCAAGCTCGCCGATATCAAGGCCGGTTAACTCGGATACACGGAGCCCGCTTGAATAGAGCAATTCAAGAATTGCCCGGTCGCGCAGGGCGTATTTCTGCTCATCATCGGGAGCTTCCATCAGTGATGTTGCCTGATCGATATCCAGATGAAACGGGAGTTTCTGCTCTTTTTTGGGAGTGGCGACCAGTTCGGCGGGATTCTTGGTAATCGTGCCGCGGCGGAGCAGGAAGCGGAAAAAGGAGCGGATCGCCGCCAACTTGCGCCCGATAGAGCTTTTCTTGTTTTTTTTCGACAGTCCCGCCAGATAGCGCCGGAGGAGAAGATGGTCAACATCCTGAGCGGAGACTGCCGCTCCCTTCTCATGCACGGCGAACGACACCATCTGGGCCAGATCGCTGCGATAGGCCGACAGGGTATGCGGCGAAACATCGCGCTCGGTTTGAAGGTAGGTTGTAAACTGCTGTATCTGCTGATCTAATGAAGGCATGTTCATCTATTCAAAGACCGGTAAGCCGCTTTTGAGTTTCCAGCTTTTGGTGTTCTCCTGATAGACCCACTCCTGACGATAGGAAACTGTTTTGACCCTGTTTGACGGCAGAATATAATAGTCAAATTCCGCAATGACGTCACCCGTCCGTTTTTCAGGAAGATACGTTGTGGTGAGTATGCGGAAATCGGTAACGGAGAGGCCGCGTTTTTTGAGGCTGTCGGCCTGTTTCAGGTACTCTTCTCGCAGATCGGGATCAATGTAGGTCATCCCGGCGCTTTCCATTTCGTGCCAACGCAGTAATTTGTTATATTCCTTTACACTCCGGTTAAACTCCTCGCTCAAACCGGTATGGGTTGCACAGGCGGTCAGCGTCATTAATGCACTACACAGAAAAATCTGCAGCAATCGTGTCATGGTTGTTTTTCCTTTTCGAGCTTCTTAATGTGCTCAATCAATTCAACGGCAAGTTCGTACTTCCCAAAGGGGGGTATCAGGTAATACCCTCCAACGGCACTGATCGTTGCGTCGATAAACTCCTTGGCGATCGCCAGGCCTTCGCGGGCTCCCGACTCCTTTTCAAGCCCCTTCATGCGGGACCTGATAGCATCCGGTACGGTTATTCCCGGCACTTCATTGTTCAGGTATTCAGCGTTGCGTTCGCTTACCAGCGGCATGATCCCCGGCAGGAACGGAATCGTGCAGTCGCGGGTCGCCTCCAGCGCCTCAAAGAGAATCGCCGGATCGTAGATCGGTTGGCTCTGGGTGAAGCGGGCACCGCCCGCAACCTTCTTGCGCAGCCGTTCCGCCTGAACTGCCATACTATTTGTATTGGGATTAAAGGCGGCGCCGATCGTGAAACCGGTTCCGGCACCGATCGGGTTGCCGAGCGCGTTGACTCCGCTGTTCATGTCACTCAGCAGCTTGATCAGCGTAAAAGAATGCAGATCGAATACGGACGTTGCACCGGCGTGATCCCCCATCGTGGCCGGATCACCAGTTACCGCCAGGATTGAACGGATACCGAGCAGGCAGGCTCCCATCAGGTCGGACTGCATGCCGATCAGGTTGCGGTCACGTCCGGTTATATGCACGATGACCTCAATCCCGACTTCACGCTGTATGAGGCTTCCAAGGGCGATATTGCCCATCCTGGGGCGGGCCAGAGGGTTTTCAGCCAGATTGATGGCATCGGCTCCCGCTTCCTTTATGCATCTGCAGCCGGCAATAATCCGGTTGCAGTCGAGGCCCTTGGGCGGGTCGAGTTCAACAGTGATGATGGTGCGGCTCCCCCAGTTGTCCAGAAAAGAGGCCGGCTTCGGAGGCGTCGGCGAGGGTTCGGATATCGAGATAACCGGGGTTTTACTCCGTGCCGCCGGTCGGCAGGAGTGAATTGCCGTGGCCAGCGCCGCAATATGTTCGGGTGTTGTTCCGCAGCAGCCACCTACGAGGTTCGCTCCGGCCGCAACCATCTCCCGAGCCATGGTGGCAAGGTAATCCGGAGTGGCTCGGTAAATGTAACGTCCATCAAGATACTCCGGGAAGCCGCTGTTGGCGTAGGCGCTGATCGGTTTGTCCGTTAGCGTTGCCATCCGCTTGATCACCTTGAGAAGTTCCAGTGGCCCGGCCCCGCAGTTTGCCCCGATGATGTCGGCGCCGGCAATCTCCATTGCCTGGCAGAAACTCTCAACCGATGTGCCGTCTCCGCTCCGTCCCCCTTCGAGAAAGGCCAGTGAGGCACTTACCGGAAGTCCGGTTTCACGCGCAACCTTTACCGACAGCTTCAGTTGCTGGAGTGAAGAGAAGGTTTCCAGAAGCAGAAAATCAACGCCTCCTTCAGCCAGAGCCCGGCATTGAAGCCGAAAGACATCCTCCATCTGCTCCTGACTGAGCTCATGCTCCTCACCTTTTATTGCAATCAGCGGTCCGATCGAACCGGCCACCAGAGCAGAATGCCCGGCGGCTTTTCGGGCAATTGCGGCACCGGCGAGGTTTATTTCCGCCACCTTGTGACCCAGTCCGATAGCAGACAGCTTGGTGTAGTTAGCGCCAAAAGTATTGGTCTCGATCACCTGGGCGCCGGCGGCAACATACTCGTGCGTCAGTTCCTCCACCAGACCCGGGCGTATCAGGTTCAGGTGTTCAAAATTGCTGTCGAGGCTGACACCTTTTGTGTAAAGCATGGTGCCGATGGCGCCGTCACCGGTCAGGACTTCGTGCTGCAGGCGCTTCAGAATGTTGTTTTTGATTTCCGTCATACAGATCCTATCTGCTGTTGCCCGAATGGTTCAGTTGGGGTATAAAGGGCATTCGTTTAATTTATTAAGGGAGTTTCGCATGATTCATACTCTTGTCCAATGGCTGCTCGATACAATCGGCGCCATGGGATACCCCGGCATTCTACTCTTGATGGCCATGGAAAGCTCGATCATTCCGGTTCCGAGTGAGCTTGTCATGCCGCCGGCCGGATATCTGGCATATCAGGGCAAAATGAACATGGCGGTTGCTATTCTGTGTGGTACCGCTGGTAGCCTGATCGGTGCGTATATCAACTATTTTGTTTCGCACTATCTGGGCCGCCCGCTGATCCTCAAATACGGCAAATACGTGCTGATCCCCCCTGACAAATTTGTACGGGTGGAGCGCTTTTTTCTGCAGCATGGCGAAATATCGACCTTTATCGGCCGTCTTCTGCCGGTGATCCGTCATCTGATTTCAATTCCGGCCGGGGTCGCGGGGATGAACCACTTCAAGTTTTCCCTGTACACCCTGCTCGGCGCCGGCATCTGGTGCACCATTCTGACGTTGATCGGCTATGCCATCGGCGAAAACCAGCAGTTGATCATGCAGTATTCACATAACGCGCTGCTCTGGGTCGTCCTGTTCTGTACCGCCCTGGTGGCGTTCTATATCTGGCGACTGCGCACTCGTGGTAGTAAAGCGTAAATTGCCCCATAAGGCAAAAGGAATTTTGGAGGAAGTATCATGCAGTTAAATCGTATCGGCCGTATCCAGTATATTGAAGTAGATTTCCCAGGATCGTCGTGTTCCGTTCAGGGCTTTACCACCCGTCATGAAGGTGTTTCGCGTCCCCCCTACAACTCGCTCAATCTGGGGATGAACACTCAGGACCAGCAGGCAAATGTTGAGGGGAATCGCAGTCTCCTTGCCCGTGCCTTCGGAGTCAACCAGGAGGCTCTGGTGACTCCCCGCCAGATTCATGGCAGCGACATTTTGGTGATAAACGAGCCAAATGACGATTACAGCCATTTCCTCTCCGTCGAGGGGGATGCCGTCATTACCAATCAGCCGCATGTCATTATCGGAGTATGCGTGGCAGACTGTGCGCCGATTCTGCTCTGCGACCCTGAAAAAAAGGTCATTGCCGTTGTTCATGCCGGTTGGAAGGGTACCGCAGCCAAGCTGGTTACCAAGGCCGTGGCCGGCATGCGGTCGGAATTCGGTTCTAATCCTGCCCGGCTATACGCCGCGATCGGTCCCTGTATCCAAAAATGCTGCTACGAAGTTGATGAGCCGGTCCGGAAAGCCTTCCTTCAGGGAGGCATCTCCTGGGACTCGTGTGCAGAATTGAAGAGTCCCGGCAAGTGGCAGCTCGATCTGGCAGCAGCCAACCGTGAACTGCTCCTGTTGGCCGGGCTTCCGGCGGATGCAATTCAAGTTTCCGACCAGTGTGTCTGTTGTCACAGTGAACAATTTTTTTCGTATCGCAGGGATAAGGAAGAGTCGGGACGGCAGATGGGCTTTATCATGCTGAAAGAGTAAAAGGGGGAGAATTGTGCTCGCAAAAGTCTTCAGCAGTGCCCTGATCGGTATTGATGCTATCCTGGTCGATGTCGAGGTTGATCTGGCCCCCGGGCTACCAGCCTTTGCCACGGTCGGCCTGCCGGATGGCGCGGTCAAGGAGAGCAAGGATCGCGTCAAGGCGGCGTTGAAGAACTCAGGCTACGATTTTCCTGCCCGGCGTATTACCGCCAATCTGGCCCCGGCCGATATCAAAAAAGAGGGTGCCGCCTATGACCTGCCGATTTCCATCGGCATCCTGGCTGCGACCGGCGTCATCAAAGGACCCCGGATACACGACTATATCCTGCTGGGTGAATTATCTCTCGACGGTGGACTGAAAGCCATTCGTGGCGCCCTGTCGATGGCGGTTGCCGCCAAACGCGCCGGTCTTGCCGGCTTGATCCTCCCGGCGGAGAATGCCGCCGAAGCTGCAGTCGTCGAAGGGATCGATGTTATCGGCGCGACTTCCCTCTCCCAGGTAGTCGAGTTTTTGAGTGGACGCGAAATCATCGAACCGTGCCGGGTGGATCTTCAGGCACTTTTTTCCAGCAGCAGCGAGTACGGTGAAGATTTCAGCGAGGTAAAAGGGCAGGAGCACGCCAAGCGTGCGCTGGAAGTAGCTGCCAGTGGCGGCCATAATATAATTATGATCGGCCCTCCCGGGTCGGGAAAGACCATGATTGCCCGCCGTATCCCGACCATCCTGCCCCAGATGTCATTCGACGAGGCGATAGAAACCACCAAGATTTTCAGCGTCAGCGGCATGCTGGAGAAAGAGCGGGCGCTGCTGGCGGTGCGGCCGTTTCGTTCGCCGCATCATACGATCTCGGATGTCGGCCTGATCGGCGGCGGTAGTACGACTCCGAAGCCGGGTGAAGTTTCCCTGGCACACAATGGGGTGCTGTTTCTGGATGAGCTTCCCGAGTTCAAGAAAAACGTCCTCGAAGTCCTCCGACAGCCGATTGAAGATGGCAAAGTCACCATTTCCCGTTCGCTGCTGTCGTTGA
Source organism: Pelobacteraceae bacterium (assembly GCA_041675485.1). Classification (GTDB taxonomy): domain Bacteria; phylum Desulfobacterota; class Desulfuromonadia; order Geobacterales; family Pseudopelobacteraceae; genus JACRCG01. The sequence continues at coordinate 6,843 of JBAYTT010000197.1, forward strand.
CCTACCCGGCCCGGGTCATGCTGGTTGCGGCGATGAACCCGTGGAGATGTGTGAACCTTTCTCTACTGGCGCGAACGAAGGGATATAATAGAAGACAAAATGAAGGGAATCCTCGCCGACATCAATCCTCTCGACAAGTTCTTTCACGACTTGCTGCCTAGCCTCATAACTCAACGAAGGCCACAGTGACGCCAGCGTAGTTGCTCTCTCGATTACATACGACTTGGCAATCTCATTTGTTTTGATGAAATCAATCTCTGCCTGCAGGCGGGGGATCTCCAGGGTAATGTTGTCAAGCCTGGTCTTAATAGGATCGTATCTTTCTTTGAACCCGTTTTGATCAAGTACCTGCTTACCGTACAAGTCGATCAAAACATCAACTTTCCCGTTTACTTCCTTCTGCTCTTTCTTCAGCAATTCAAGTCTCTCCTGCTTTTCCACCAATTCTTTTTCCAGATCTTCGTTGGCACCAAGCTGTTCAGGTGCGACAACCACCTCCTTCAAGGCATTCTGGAAGTTCTCCTCGATGATGTCCTCGTTGATTCTCATCCCACATTTCTTGCAAGCATAACGGGGAATCTTCATCGACGGATATGGAGCAACGTACAGTTTTTCTCCGCACTGGCATTTCAATATTCCTGAAAACAAAAACCTTCCAACCTTTGGAACCGTTTTGAATGATGTGTATCGTCGAGCAGTCTCCTCAAATATTTTATTCGCTGCGTCCCAGTCCT
>JBAYTT010000198.1:0-7434 GCA_041675485.1 Pelobacteraceae bacterium
GACCTCTCCCTGCGCTTCGATCCGATCTACGAGCCGATTGCGCGGCACTACCGGGAAAACCCCGAAGAATTCGCGGACGCCTTTGCCCGGGCGTGGTTCAAGCTGACCCACCGCGACATGGGACCGCGCTCGCGCTATCTCGGGCCGGACGTTCCTGCGGAAGAGCTCCTGTGGCAGGACCCTGTCCCGGCGGTCACCCATGCCTTGATTGACGCGCAGGACATCGCTCTCCTCAAGGCCAGAATTCTCGCTTCGGGGCTGTCGATCCCCCAGCTGATCTCCACGGCATGGGCGTCGGCATCCACGTTCCGCGGCTCCGACAAGCGCGGAGGGGCAAACGGCGGCCGCATCCGTCTCGCGCCGCAGAAGGATTGGGAAGTCAATCAGCCTGCCCGGCTGGCGGGTGTGCTGCAGGGGCTTGAGGAAATCCGGAAGGAGTTCAACGGCGCGCAGCCGGACGGGAAGATGGTTTCGCTCTCCGACCTGATCGTTCTGGGAGGATGTGCGGCTATCGAGCTGGCGACGAAGAATGCCGGCTTTGCAGTGACTTTTCCCTTCTCGCCGGGTCGTACGGACGCAACTCAGGAGCAGACCGACGTGACGGCGTTCGCCGTGCTTGAGCCGATTGCGGACGGGTTCCGCAACTACCTCAAAACCAGCTACACCGTATCGGCTGAGGAGCTGCTGGTTGACCGGGCGCAACTGTTGACGCTGACCGCTCCCGAGATGACGGTTCTCGTTGGCGGCATGCGCGTCCTGAATACCAACTTCGGACAGTCACGGCACGGCGTCTTTACCGACCGACCAGAGACGCTTACCAACGACTTTTTCGTGAATCTGCTCGACATGGGAACGGTGTGGAAAGCCGCCCCGGAAGGGGGCGACCTGTTCGAGGGGCGTGATCGCGCTACGGGCGAACTCAGGTGGACCGGCACCCGCGTCGATCTGATCTTCGGCTCTAACTCACAACTCCGGGCCCTGGCGGAGGTCTACGGATGCGAGGACTCCGGGGAGAAGTTCCTGCACGACTTTGTAGCGGCGTGGGACAAGGTCATGAACCTTGACCGTTTCGACCTCGCCTGATCGCTGCCAATAATCAGACAACAATTTCCCAGAGCCGTAATAAAACGAGCCTGCTCATCTGATTGATGGGCAGGCTCGTTTTACGACAATGGATTATCAGCTATGTCATTTCATCGGCAGGCCGAACTTTATCCGTATTTCGTGGGCGCAGCCGTAGCTTCTCACCGCGTAATCAGCTGTTTCGCAGATAACGGCGCACTCTTCCGCCACGGCAAGCGTGATATCCTTTGCCCCATCCAACTGGAGGCGCTGGCATTCTTTAGCCAACCGGGAATTCAAATCCTGAATGCGATGTATTTCAGCCAGCAGGTTTTCAACCACATGATGGCTGTTCTTTGCTTGAACTGCATCTTCCCCGGTGAGCCATCTTTTGGCTAACGCCACAATTTCGTTCATCGTATCCTCACATGTAGTCAGCTCAGCATCTCACCGCCGCTGCCCTTCCTCCGCTCAATATATCCCGGGAATCTAACCGACGACTCATCATTACGAGTGATGTGCTCTACCAACTGAGCTAAAATGGCATGGCAAAACATCTTCGGATAAGGTATAGTTATCTCTATGAAAAAGTCACTGCTTGAAACCAATCCCTACCTGAAAGATCCAGTGCTCAGACGTAAAATGATGGATAGGTCTATTATCTCTTCCAGCGCAATTGAAGGTATTCATATTACCGAAGAAGACCTACAACGTTTCAGGGAAGAGCGGGCAATCAGGGAAGCAAAAGAAAAGTCACCTGATAGCAAATGCGTGGTAACCGATTAACTCTTGTCCTGCCTCAACTCCTATCCAAAATCCGAAAAACTCAGCCAGCAAGAAGCTTAAGCCGCTCCAGCATAACCTTCGACGGATGCAGCCATTTTCCTTTTACCGATGTCGGGCGCTCATTAAGCTTCAGGGATACTGCCACTGGGGTGCAATCCATTACATGCATATCATGAATCAGCCAGCTCAAATCAGTATCAGCCGTGCGTAGAGAACCGAGCACTGAGCGATCCGTGTTCCGGTCAAACTGCATCGGCCCCAGGGCCAGCACCAAGCGATGCAACAGCGACTCCGGTACGTTCAATGCCACCAGCGTTGCGAGGAACTGCTCTCGGTGCAATCGTCCCAGTTCGGCAAAATCGGTTTTGACCAACCCCGGCAAAAAGAGGCAGTAACGGCTTTCATCGTGACAGAACAGCACGCATTGACGACGGTCGTAGGTGTAAAGGTGAGCGTGCCAGCTCCCTAGTGGGCTTGTTTCGGCAAGCGGTGTTGTCGAGACTTCCGGCAATTTGGCGGCTAGTTTTTGGGTGCAGTGGAGGATCATGGTTTAGCTTTCAGTGCTGTTCAGAATAGAAAGGGGTTATCCGATCCCAATCTGAACTTCTCATCTTGATTGTGAGAAAGTGATCCTTATACTCCTTTTCCCTATCTTCAATGGCATGATTTACCTGGCTTTCGTTTAAGTCACAGAATTGTACTCTTTTCGCCGCCCTGGTTCCGGGCAAACAAAACACTTCTTCAAGTGTTTTCATCCAGTCTTGGCAACGGGCATCAATACATTTCAAAAAACAGTGCCAAGCGCAAAAAGCCTCTTCATCTTCTGCTGTTGTAAGAAATTTCTCGTACCAATATTTACCCCACAGATTGCGGTCATAGATATCCTTCATCGAAGTCGATGGCCTTTCAAGCCATGTGCCGATAATATCTGCTTCGTCAAGTGCCCTCTCAAAGGGTTGCGGATATTTATCGGAGAGTGCGATCAACATGAGTCCTTTCCCGCGCAGCCAAAGGTGAGTAGATCGTATGAGTGCTTCGCTCTTTTCTAAAACCCACTGCTCTTGACCATATTTCCGCGCTGCAAGAACTATTCGGTAGAGTTCAATATCGGAATTTGCAGTCGCCAAAAGTTCATCACAAACGATACGACCGGCACCTCGCGGCAGTGCAGAAAATGCAATTAACACAAGCCAGTCAATTCCCGATGAAGTAATTCCCGATCCCCTGTTGGATTTGATTCTACGCCACAATCGAATTCCATCCTCTGAATCCTTTACCAGCATCGCCTCACACAATGAGTAATAAAAGCCGGACAGAATATGAAGATAGGAGCCCGACTCATTGACAGCTACTGACATCCACCTGTTGACAAGATCCGGATATGCTTCACAGATTGCCGACATGATATTCGGATTAATTTGCATGGTCCGTAGTGCATGCCTCTCTCGATGGGCAACTGTTAATACGAAACAATTGTCGCTACCTTCTGGAAGCTGAGTGGAAAAGGGAATAATAGCATCGATGATTCTGGCGATAAGTTCAATTTCTCCAGGTACACACCCCCGTTTATTTACTGCACGGACAAGATATGGCAACGAAAGACGCTTAGCGAGCATATCAATCGGAAGATTGTTACCATAGGATGCAAGTATCCCAGCTTCATATGCATGAATATTTGATGATGTGCTCGAGAATGTCACCTCCCCCGTGATTACTGCCTTTGTAAGCACGTCATTATTACTGAAATACGCATAACGCATGGCTCCGCATTGCAATTCAATATCGTCTCCAGAAAGAAAACCAAGCAGTCTGTTTTCATATTCGTTCGTCACAAGATCCGGGTCTACTAAAGGCAAGAGCCACAAAAGTCTGTGGAGATATTTTATGTTCGGTGGGGACAACATTGTATCAAGTAGACGTCGCCCTGCATCTGGCGATATTTTTTGGCAGAATTCATATAGATCAACATTATCGAAAGCTTCCTGGGGTCTGCTAAGAAGATCATCGACTACACAATCCGGTGACAGATAATAATGGAGTGCCTTTGTTCCATCAGATTCCAAGTGAATTATACTTCCCTCCACTGGACCTTTGGTAATAGCCGAGCGTATTTTTAAAAGCGCATTCCGTAGTACAAGAAGTTCATCCTCTGATAAGAGCATAGATATTTTTGGAAGATAAGAGAGAAGGTATGACTGCTGCTCCTCCGTTCTATTCGGAATATTCCGCACGATTGAGCGGAAGATATCAGCCGCAAGCTTTGGATAAAATCGGGCGGCAACATCAATGAACGTCTCAATCTCATTGTCTTCAACAGTTTTCCCCATTCGGTGTAGGTGGAACATATGAAGCGGAAGACGTTGACCCTCATCAAGTAGACGGGTCAAAAAGTTGGGAGGAGCCATTAACGCCGGATCAGGAAGGTATTCGTTTAGTTTTCTGAGAATATTATTTATGGGAATGTCATCCCGTGTCAGACATCCCTGATACTGATCGCGCCCAAGAGAGAATATCCCGTTGCAGGGATCTTTCTCCTGTTCAAGTATCCATTCTTGCTTCGGGTAGAGGTCATGAAGCAGTTCAGTTCTGATGTTATTGCATTCCTTTTTCCCTAAGCACCACAGTAGATTGTTAGCCGCCTTACGAAGAATGTCACTTTCTGAATGTGCCATCTCATCCAAAGTGCTTTTCAATACTTCCCATAAAGGTTCGTCTGTCAGGCGAAGAGCCCACGCCACATCATCATCCTCAAAATATCTTCCCATTATCGACCTGGAAACCGCCCAGCAAAGAATAGCGTCAACAAAAGCAAGGCGGTCTCCGGCGCATATTGCTTTCAGCGCCAAGTGTGACAGAAAAAGTTTCCTGTCGTCATCAATAATTGTAAAAGTCCAACGGTCAAACGGAACCACTTCATCTACCCGAACATCTCTCCCGAGCCTATCCCGAATTGCCGTAATGGCGTTTTCTCTGAACTCGCCGTGAATATTTTTGTTTGATGGATAACTTCCGATATTGACGTAGCTCATCCACCTCTTCGTGGCCTCGATAAGCGAAGGTTTCACCTTTGGGTGGTCACGCCGACAAAGTATGGCCCACGTCAGCCTCTCCTCCGCGACATGATTGTTATTTTTCTCTTCCCAGAAAGAATCCGCAACGGCCAAGACATCTTCCGGACATTCTGGAAAGTATGCCGACAGGACATCCTCCTCTTTATCGGTAACATTGCGTCGGCTCAACCAATACTCCAAAAGGGCCCGCCGTGCGGAAGCAGGATACGAGTGATTTATGGTGGCAAAAAAAATCGCAGCTCCTACCACAGGAGCTTTAATTTCCATCTCCGGCCCCGGTTCAAGCCATGCACCTATGCTCTCCAAATACTCCGCATGCGATTTTTCGGCACTCACCCTGAGATGATCCGCGAGAAGCATTCCGAGACCATGGATAAGTCTTCGACTATCGACCCGAAACGGACTCGTTAACAGACCTGTTTCAACGAGAAGACCACCGTCTATTATTTCCTGAATTGCGGTGCCAGCCTCTGAAGCACCTCCAACAAGACTTGATATCTCATGCATCCGGAAATTAGTAATCCCCTCTCGGTATTGTTCCGCCAGTGAAGCAAGAATTTGGCAAAAATCATCTGGTATAACAGGAAGCTTTGCGTTTTTAGCCCAACGGTTACGGTAGTCTTCATACAGAAGACGTTCGACCGTTGGATCCTCCGCCATCTTATCGAAATGTTGAAGAACCAGATCGCAATACCTTGGCTTGCGTATTAACTCACGGAGGGCCATAGGAACATCATGGAGATGACGCCCTGCTTGGTTAAGAATCTGTTTTAGTTCGTTATCATCATATCCTTCTGTGCTGATCAAGTTGCATGAATCTGTCAAAAATAGGCTTTTCCAATAACCAGGCCTGCATGTAGTCAAAATGGCAATTTTTTCCCTGTAAGTATCACCTTTTGCCTGCTCAATTAGTAAACGCCACGGAACTCTTGTTGCTTCATTGAGTCCATCAAACCAGAGAAGTATCGGGGGAAAGCCTAACCGATCCGGTTCCCATCGTTTGATCCGCCGTTTCCAAAAAGTCTCTGTCCGTCCAAATCTCTTGAACAGAATCTGAGAAACCATTTCGTCTATATCATTTAAATGCGGCACCTGACCTGATGAAACCGGAACTAAAATAGGGGCATTCGGCTTATCTGCCAACTCCAGAAGCCACAACATGGTTGCCCACGTTTTGCCTACCCCCTCTTCACCGAGGACAGAGCACTTCCACTCGTATTGCTGGCCATTATTCCACCAGCTCCAGAGTTCTTCGGAGATTTGTTTTCGCTGCAACGGTTTAGCTCGTTCCTCATCATTAAGTCCGATGTCCTGAAAGAAGGTGGACATAGACGCCCGCGATGAGCAAAGTTTTTCAATGAGCCACTTCGCGGCTCGCCCTCTGATTGAATCGAAGCCAATCAAAGCGCGCTGGAGCGTACCAATTAAAGCTGATGACTGAATTTGGAATCCTGGATGGCGGGCAATATCTACAAGCCGGGCTTGGAGAATCTCTTCGGGGAATGAGGTGACGTCACGACAAAAAGCAGAAACAGTTTCAGGATATTTGGCGCAAAAGGCCTGGAGCGGCCCCACACCCTCTTCGCGTGCATCTAAGACAACAGCTTCGATTCCAAATGCTTGCGCCCGGACTCGAAGATTACGCTCCTCGGCCTCCCCAAGTTCCCTTGTGGTTGCCAATATCCAGATGTCAAGATCAGGCAATTCATCCAATACCTGCTGCAATTCTCCGGTAAGGTCACGGTCGGATAGTCGGTTCTTCTGGTCATATCTCTTCATTTCAGCAGCAATGACATTCGCAGTGCCGTCTGAAGATGTTGCATCCTTTCCTCGTTGGCTTCCCGCGCGTGCCAAACGGAATGGCTCACCAATCCAAGCTTCCAAAAGGTTCCGAATGAGGCCCTCAAATCCACTGGAACCGGAAGGAGCAAGAGAGAGAAGGAATTCCAAAAGAGGGCCAATTTTTTTGGTGATTGATCTTGAACTGCGATCAATGTTTTTATTGCGCGTCATTCATTGACCCCCATTCTCTCACGCCCAAGATCGAGCTTACCATTCGTCACCGCCACCCGCCACTTCGTGCCACTTGATGGTTTGCTTGGGATAGGCATCCGCATTTACCTCGTAACCATTGTTACGTCCTAACAAACTCAACCAGCGCTCCGAAGTCGTGACGATCAGCTGCCCGAAGTGCGGTTATGTACTGTCGGCGGCATTCTCCTGCATCCACCAGATTGCCGCTGCCCCAGGTAAAACGCGGGCGCTTCAACAGATGCACCAACAGAATATCGGTCATCATTCGGGCATGACGGCCATTGCCGTTGGGAAAGGGATGAATTGCCGTGAGCCGGTGATGGAAGCGGACGGCAATCTCGTCGGGTGGATAACTGCCATGTTCCAGCCAGGCAACGGTATCGGCACAGAGAGTGCGCAGCTCTGTAGCTACCTGCCATGCCGGTACGCCGATATTCTTGCCGGTGGCGCGGTATTCTCCTGCCCAGCGCCAGACCTGGCC
>JBAYTT010000199.1:0-7383 GCA_041675485.1 Pelobacteraceae bacterium
GGCGGAGCTCGATGGAAAACATCAGGGACTTGTAGAGAGCAAAGAAAACCGGTATCTGTACGACCATCGGCAGGCAGCCCCCCATCGGGTTGACCTTGTGTTCTCGGTACAGTTCCATGACCGCCTTGTTCATGCTGTCTTTGTCGTCTTTATACTTTTCACGAAGCTTTGTCATTTCAGGCTGAATTTTCTGCATCCCCTTCATCGACTTGTAACTCTTGTGGGTCAGCGGAAAAAAGAACGCCTTGAGAATGATTGTTATGATTATGATCGCGATGCCGTAGTTGCCGACATAGCCATAAAAGAATTTCAGCGAATAGAGCAGCGGTTTGGCGATTACCGTAAACCAGCCAAGGTCAAGTGACTGCACCAGGGAATTACCCTGCGCTTTAAGTACATCAATATCCTTGGGACCGACAAACAGTTGATGTGTGGTTGTAGCGGACTGGCCGGGATTGATCGTGAACTGGGGAGAGGACACGACGGATTCGAAAAACCCGGCACTGTTCTTTTTCAACTCAACGGAAGCGATACTGCTGTTTTCAGCAAGAATGGCATTCAGAAAATATTTGTCGGCAAAACCGGACCACAAAATGCCCTTTTCATAACGTTTTGAAGAACTGGCTACATCCTTAATTTTATTCGATTGAAGACTGTTGTCTGCAAAGAGGTATGAACCGGCGGTGTCGAAACGGTTATCCTTTACTTTCGGTTCAGCCGGATATGTCATTACATGTTGAACAGCGCCGACCAGAGGGGCGGCAGAGTTGTTAAAGACCTGGGTTTCAAGCTTGATGCCATACGCGCCCGCAGTGAAGGTATAAACTTTCCGAACCGTATACCCCTGACCGGAAATGTAGTTGAACGTAAGCTGACGGGTACCGCTTTTTTCGATCTTCAGCCCGTCGGAATCGGGGGTGAACAACGTATTATCGGGAAGATTGAAGCCGGTCGCTCTTGTTGAAAACGAAAACAGATTCGGGTCAGCGTCATTTCCAAGGGTGACGTTTTTTGCTGCAGCGGTATTTTCTTCGCGATAGTTTTTCAGCGTCAGGCTTTTGAGGCTCGCTCCGCGAGTTGAAAATACCGCCGTGTAAAGGTCGGTATCAACCGTGACATCCTTCTGAGGGGAGGTTGAAGGGAGCGACTGCTCCGTGAGCGGCGCTGAAGCCTGTGGCGCCACAGACTGCTGATCCTTCTGAGCGGGGGTATTCACCGCCGAAGATGCGCTCTGAGGGGCGGAAGGTTCGACCTTCTTTTTATCCGGACCAAACATCATGGAGAACAGATAAAAAACAGCAATTGAAAGACCTACAGCTATAAAAGCGCGCTTTTCCATCAGAGCTCCTGAATACTATTTTTTTCGTTGGGGTACCGGATCGTGGCCGCCCGGATGAAACGGATGACACTTGCATATTCTGCCGAAGGTGAGCAACAGACCCCTGGCAACACCATACCGAATTACGGACACACGGGAATACTCGGAACAGGAGGGATAAAAGCGACAGGTCTGCGGCAGAAGCGGCGAAATCATCTTCTGATAAAACCTGATTACAAGGAGCAAACAGCTCTTGAACATGGGGACATGCCTATAATCCGGAAGGCTTTCGTGAGTTCCCGCACAATATCGGGATACAACATTTCCGCCGATTCTCGTCGGGCAATAACATTAATATCAACGGCTGCCATCCCAAAGCGATTATGCCTGAAGAACTCTCGCAGATACCGTTTAACCCGGTTACGGACAACTGCACATCCGATTTTCTTGCTTGCCGTGATACCAAGCCGAGCTGTTTGAAGGTTATTCTCGCTCCACACAACAAGAAATCCGCGTACAGTCGTTTTATGTTGTGCGGAAGCGAGCTGAAGAAATTCTGCTCGCTTCCGCAAACGAGCTGTTTTTGGAAAAGTGGCCGCTGCATCAGCAAACACGAAAGTACTGAACTTACTTTGTTGCGATTTTTACTGACAGGCTTTTACGCCCCTTTGCTCTTCTGCGCTTGATAACCAAGCGACCGTTTTTAGTCGCCATCCTTACAAGAAAACCATGAGTACGTTTGCGTGATGTATTGCTTGGCTGATACGTTCTTTTCATCTTGATTTACCCCTACAAAATTATTTTTCAGGAAATGGGTTATTAAACACAACTCTCTCTCCGTGTCAAGTTTTATATTATATCCATGTTCCGCTCCTTCCCCATTGATTTGCCTTGAAAAAGAGGGTCGGCTCTGTTATTCTCCAACACCTTCAACAAGCCTAATTCTATCCGAAATACACTTTAACATATTGTTTTTGTTTATTTAATTAGTTTTCAACAGGTGTTGACAATAGTGTTGATAACTCAATTAAATATTAGCCAAACGGAAAACAATGCGCTTACTCTTGTACCAGTTACATGCCACTTTTGATGTTGATAACCACTACTTCCATGATTGTGATTTTTACTGATGTTAGATGCATGGCAACAAGCAACTGAAAATATAGAAAAGGTTATGTCTGAGGCCGATTTCGCCACCTGGATAAAACCGGTCCATTACAGTCATCATGACGGATCCTCCGTTTACCTGACCGTACCTAATTCATTCATAAAAGAGTGGCTTGAAGACCATTACCTCAAGGTGTTGACCGGAGCGCTCTCAGCAACATCAGGCTTTGCGGTTTCCCTCAACTTCATCATCAGAGCCGATGTCGAACACCAGCCGTACATTTCAGAAGATTTTGTCGTAAAAAACGAAACCGAACCTGCCGCCTTTAAAAACAACAACCTTGAACAGGTTTTTACCCCACTCAACCAAAAATATACCTTTGATCTTTTTGTAAGTGGTACCGGGAACCAGTTTGCACATGCTGCGGCTATGGCGGTCGCAAATAACCCTGCTGATACCTATAACCCTCTTTTTATCTATGGAGGAGTCGGGCTAGGAAAAAGCCACCTCCTTAACTCGATCGGCCACACTATCCGTGAAAACTCACCGGAACTCAATGTCTGCTACTGTTCCGCTGAAAAATTCATGTATGAAATGGTCAATCACCTCCGCTTAAAAAAAATGGACGTGTTTAGAAATCGTTTCAGGACAGTTGATGTGCTGCTGGTTGATGACATTCAGTTTATCTCGGGGAAAACAGGAACGCAGGAAGAGTTTTTTCACACATTCAACGCCCTGTATGATGCCCATAAACAGATAGTTATTACATCAGACAAATTTCCTCGTGAGATATCCGACCTGGAAGAGCGTCTGAGATCCCGATTTGAATGGGGCCTCATTGCAGACATTCAGCCACCTGATGTTGAAACGAAGATAGCAATTCTCAAAAAAAAATCTGAAGTAACACGGGTATTTTTCCCGGAAGACGTTTACTATTTTCTCGCCTCGAGCGATACAAGAAACGTCCGTGAACTGGAAGGAATGCTTATCCGTCTGGGGGCATTCAGCAGCCTTCAGAATGTTCCGATTACACTGGAAATGGCAAAGGAAAATCTCAAGGATATTCTGGGAGACAGGCACAAAGAAATAACTGTCGAGTTGATCCAGAAAACTGTTGCCGATTATTTTGATTTGAAGGTAGTCGAACTGAAATCGGAAAAACGGTTGAAAAATCTAGTCCAGGCCCGTCAGATAGCTATCTGGCTATGCAGAGACATGACCAAATCATCGTACCCGGATATAGGTCTAAAGTTTGGTGGTAAAGATCATTCAACTGTCATACACTCCTTCAAAAAAATAGACAAAGCTATGGCAATTGAACCTAAACTATCTAAAATTATTGATGAAATAAAACGAATCCTCCTCAAGTAGGGAAAACCTGTTAGTTCAATGTGGACAACTGTTGGTAACTTTTCCGGCTGTGTAAAAGTACCGCAGTTTCAAATTAATATGCACAGCAATTGGATGCCGGTTACCGGTTGTAATTAAGTCAGTTACCGACTTATCCCCTGTTTCCACAGGACCAACAAAGTACTACAAGGTTTTAAAAGATTATATAAAAACTACTATCTGTCATTAAAGGGGGGCGCATATGGAATTCAAAATTGAAAAAGAGCAATTCCTGAAGTCGCTGCAAAAAATCCAGGGGATTGTTGAAAAAAGAACTTCAATGCCGATCTTATCGAATGTTCTTCTTGAAGCTACTGAAACGTCCCTTCTCGTTACGGCAACTGACCTGGAAGTCGGAATGAAAAGCAGCTATGCGGCTGAAGTCGTCTCCACCGGAAAAATTACTGTTTCGGCAAAGAAACTGTACGAAATCGTCAAGGAACTTCCGAATCAGCCAATTTCATTTCTTACAAAAGATAATGATTGGGTCGAAATAAAATGCGGGAAAGTTCAGTTTAATATTGTCGGGCTTTCTCCTGACGAATTTCCTTACTTTCCTGATGTTAAAGAGGAAAACCTCTTTGAAATCGAATCGTCTCTGCTGCGCGGAATGATTGAAAGAACGTCATATGCTATCTGTACCGATGAAACAAAATATAATCTCAACGGCATTTTTACCAAAGTGGAAGTTCGTTCTGACGGCAGCAACTGCCTCAAAATGGTTTCCACGGATGGCCACCGCCTCTCAATCGCATCCGGTAATCTCAAAGGAACAGCGGGCCCGGAACTTCTGAAAGGAGTCATTCTTCCGAAAAAGGGCGTGTATGAGATGAAGAAAGTCACCGATGAAGAGGGAGGAACGCTGCTGTTCGGATTCATGGACAACAGTGCCGTCATTAAACGGGGTGATTCTTACATGGTCATGCGCCTGGTAGACGGTGAATTTCCCGACTACAATCGTGTCATCCCTGCTGCAAACACGCAGGTGGTGGTTGTCAACAAGGAAGATTTCAGCCATTCCGTACGGCGTATGGCTATTCTTTCCAGCGAGAAATTCAAAGGCATCATGCTTGAAATTTCTTCCGGCGGTATCAAGATTTCTTCAAGTAATCCGGAATTGGGTGATGCCATGGAAGAGCTGGACGTAGAATATTCAGGAGAGCCGATAGCGGTAAGATTTAATGCTCGTTATCTGCTGGATGTTCTGTCCGTAGCCGAAACAGATCGTGTTGAAATGAAATTCAAGGATGAGCTTTCTCCTTCGATCATTGTGCCGGAAAATTCCGACAGCTTCCTTGCCGTCATTATGCCGATGAGGCTCTAACAGCGGCTGATGCGTCTTTGCTCCGTGGCGGTTGCCGATTTCAGGAACGTGCGTTCTGTTCATATTGAACCTGGCGAACGATTCAATCTGCTGTATGGCCTTAACGGCCAGGGTAAGACAAATCTGCTGGAAGCAATCTATCTGCTGGGAAGCCCTCGATCATTCAGAACCTCCCGATTGCCTGAGCTTGTCAGGCATGGAGAACAGCAGGCACAGATTTTAGGAACAGTTACATCAGGCGGAATTGAAAACAGGTTGCGGTTGATGATCGAAGCGGCCGGCCGCAAGGTTGAAATAGACGGCAAGGCGGTTCATAAGGCCTCGGAACTGCACGGCAAACTTAATGCGGTGATATTTTCACCCGACGATACCGGGATGGTCAGGATGGGTCCTGAATCAAGGCGCCGCTACCTGGACCGGGCTGTCTATATGGGAGATATCGGCTATCTGCATTGTTGGCACTCGTATCAGAGGATACTGAAACAACGAAATCACCTGTTGAAAAGCGCTGACAAAACCGGCCTTGATATCTGGACCGAAAAACTGGCGGAAACAGGAGCTGAGGTCATCGAGCGGCGGCTTGAGTTTGTTGCCGTACTTGATGGTAAGCTGCAGAAGCATTATGCCACCATAGCAGGTGAATGCGAAACGTCCCGGATCTCCTATGAACCTGGAGGTGTCCAGTCAACAGCACGGGAGCAAATCCGTGAGGAACTGCTGGAACTCTTCAAACGGCAGCAGCGGTCCGATGAGCGCTACGGGACAACTACTGCCGGACCGCATCGGGATGACCTGACTTTTGAACTGGATAGCCGCCCTCTCAAGGCATTCGGTTCGCAGGGGCAGCAGAAAAGTTTTGTGTTGGCCCTCAAGATGGCAGAAATGGACAATCTGCAGGACATATTCGGCGAAGCTCCATTGCTTTTGCTGGACGACATGAGCTCCGAGCTGGATGCACGGAGAAACCACAACCTGATGGAGTTCCTGACGACGAGAGACATTCAGGTATTCATCACAACTACGGAACGGTCTCCAGCGCTACTGGAAGCCGCACCACACTGCGCCGTCTTTCACGTTGAAGACGGCAATCTGACGTTTGAAGGAAGCTAATCGCATGAGTGAACAGGAAAACGTAACAAACGGTTCTGAAGAGTATGGGGCTGAGAATATCAAGGTTCTGGAAGGTCTGTCGGCGGTACGCAAGCGACCCGCCATGTACATAGGCTCCACTTCAGGAGCCGGTCTCCACCACCTTGTGTATGAAATCGTTGATAACTCGATTGACGAGGCCTTGGCCGGTTACTGCAACGATGTCTCGGTAACCATTAACACCGATGGCTCGATAACAGTTGTCGATAACGGCCGCGGTATCCCGACCGATATCATGCCCCACGAAGGAAAATCGGCTGCTGAAGTCGTCCTGACGGTTCTGCATGCCGGCGGCAAGTTTGACAACGATTCCTATAAGGTGTCCGGCGGTCTTCACGGAGTCGGTGTCTCGGTTGTTAATGCCCTCTCCAAATGGCTTGAGCTGGAAATTCGTCGAGATGGCAAGATATTCCGCCAATCCTATCGTCGTGGCGACCCGCAGGCGCCGCTGGAAATGGTGGGTGAAACCAAAAAACGGGGTACCAAGATTACCTTCATGCCGGACGAGGAAATCTTTGAGACGACGGAATTCTCTTTCGATATCCTTTCCCAGCGTATTCGTGAAATGGCGTTCCTTAACGCCGGGGTGCGCATCAAGATCAGCGACGAACGGGGCGACGGTAAATCTCACGAGTTCCACTACGAAGGGGGAATCAACTCCTTTGTTGAATATCTGAACCGCAACAAGGCCGTGATCAATCCGAAGCCTATGTACTTCAAGGGCGAAAAGGGTGGCGTGGAGATGGAAGTCTCCATGCAGTACAACGACTCATACGACGAGAAGGTCTTTGCCTTTGCCAACAACATCAATACCCACGAGGGTGGTACCCATCTGGCTGGTTTCAAGGGCGCCCTGACCCGTACCATGAACGCCTACGCGGCGGCCAACAACCTGCTCAAAAATGAAAAAGTTACCGTTTCCGGCGATGACCTGCGCGAGGGGTTGACGTGCGTCATTTCAGTCAAGATCCCCCAACCGCAGTTCGAAGGGCAGACCAAGACCAAACTGGGCAACTCGGAAGTTAAAGGATACGTTGAATCGCTCCTTAATGAGCGTCTGGCTGTGTATCTGGAAGAAAATCCCAAGATCGCAAA
>JBAYTT010000200.1:0-7380 GCA_041675485.1 Pelobacteraceae bacterium
GAATTCGGTCCGGGGGTCTCGCTCAGGCATCCAGGAGATATCAACCAGATGCAGCAGGATTCCTGATCGTTCAAGATGCTTCAGAAACCGGTGTCCAAGCCCAGCCCCTTCGTGAGCCCCCTCAATAATTCCAGGGATGTCCGCCATGACAAAGGAACGATAGTCCTTATACGGCACAACACCCAGGGAGGGAACCATGGTGGTGAAGGGGTAATCAGCAATTTTGGGACGTGCAGCCGAGACCTTGCTTATAAGTGAAGATTTTCCTGCATTCGGTAAACCGAGCAACCCGACATCGGCCATCAACTTCAGTTCGAGCCGAAGTTTGCGCTCTTCATGCTCTTCACCCGGTTGGGCAAATTTCGGCGCCTTGTTGGTCGCCGTAGCAAACCGGGCATTTCCCTGCCCCCCTCTGCCGCCACGCAACAGAACAACACGTTGACCATTTTCGGTCAGGTCTGCCAAAACATCATCGGTCTCTGCATCCTTGATTACCGTTCCAACCGGAACTTTCAGCAGTAGGTCCTTGCCACCGGCCCCGTGACGGTTTTTACCCATGCCGTTATGCCCATGTTCGGCCTTCTGATGCGGCCTGTGGCGAAGTTCAAGCAATGTGGAAAGGCCGGAAACCGCTTCAAAAATGACGTCCCCCCCCTTGCCGCCATCGCCGCCACTCGGGCCACCGAACTCGATAAACTTTTCGTGGCGAAAGGCAACACATCCGGCGCCGCCATGTCCTGAAGATGCGAATAACGTTACTTCATCGATAAATTTCATCAAACTACTCCCCGTCCAGCCAGGCTTGAATTGCCCGCAAGCGACCATTCCATGAATCGGTCAAGCGTTCCGTGAGAAACGCCGAAAATAAACTGTCGAACATCTGAATTCCCTGTTCCATCAGGAACATCCGTTCGTAAAAGACCGCTTCCCGCTCACTCATCTGATCGACCGTCGCATCCTTTTCAATACGGATCTGAGGACATTTGAATGAAGCAAAACCAAACGTATCACCTTTAAGCGTCAACTTCCAGGGGTTCTCGTCTTTTTCCATGCAGATTGTCGCGCTGGTAATCCGTTTGCCCCCCTTGAGAGCGGATTTAGCCTCCAGATAGCTATCCTGGGAACCGGAAACAGTGACTTTCTGGATGCCACCTTCTTCACCCCCGCCTTGAAACTGGATACGATCATCGATCCAGGCGGAGAACTTTTCTCCATGTGTAATATGACCGGGGCGACAGACGGAAAACTCACCTTCACCGTTTACACCTCGCTGCAACAGCCATAACATAAAGTCCCACCCCAGCCACTGGTTGTCACGAATCATGGCGACGACAGCATCGGATCCGGACTGATTGGCAGCTTCCAGCGCATCAAGCATCTGCCCTTCAAGCAATGTGCGAGCCCGTGCAAACGGGTGAACAATTACAGGACTGAACCCCTCAAACGACTTACGGAAGATATCCTCAAACCGCTCGATTACTTTCGTACCGAGGCTGTAGAGCGTCAGCACGCAACTCTTCTGATCCCATACGATATCAACAGTAGACGGAACCGGCAGGCATCTGGTCAGGAGACGAAGCTGAACCTGCTCTTTTATCTCTTCACGCTTATGCTTGGGAGTCCGGCGCAAGTTGGGATTTTGGGCCAAAAAAGCCCCCTCTTCCCGCCCGGTGTGCGATTTCAATACCGCTGCAGGAATCTTGCGTTGGTCCTTGCGGAGGGAAAAAACGACATAATTATCGCGCCAGAAGTCGGACGGTACATCGAACGAGGCATCGTCCGGCTTGTCAACGACGGCCCATCCTTCAGACGATTCCTCGGTAGAGTTTTCAATTGACTGAAATCCACGGTCAGCCAGTATTTTTGAAAACCACTCGAATTGTTCCGTTTTTGGCAATTCACCTGTTACAGCAAACTGAGTAATACTTACGGTGTTGGCATAGACGCCCATAATAGTTTTTCCTTTCGGTTACTTGCCCAGCCCTGACAAACAGGATAAGTGCGCTAACGAAGCCGTTTTCAGCAAAAAACGCAGAAAACAACTTCTACCTTACTAATAATCGGACATATTCTTCAAGTGATATGGCGCTGTGCCAATGTCCGCTCAGCTTGCCAATCATAGTCCCTCCCCAAAACAGCAGAACGACCAGAATGGCAAAGACAACACCGGAAACAGGGAGGCGAAGAACCACCCTCATTGAAAGCGCTTCGTTGAAACGGCAGTGGCTGATACAGCGCCAACAGCCAATACATTCAGGCGAGACAACGCTTGATTTATGCATGACATCGATATAGGTCGGACAGGCCTGACTGCATGCTCCACATGATACGCAACGGTCAATGTTTCGGGTGACACGTAGCGGTGAAATCATGGCAACCAGTCCCAACAGTGCTCCATAAGGGCAGAGGTAGCGGCAGAAAGGATTCCGTAATACTGCCGACAAAGCTACCAGCGCAAGGATTATACCCAGCGACAGGGATGACATGTGCAGAAAAAAATTCATCAGCCGCACGTCTGCTATCATATGGTAGTCCGACCGGATAAACTCAGCCAACGCTTCCGGAGACATCGCAATGGCAATAGAATAGACAAAAAAAGCCAACAAAAGGTATTTCAGACTTCGTAATACGCGGTCAAACCACTTCGGCAGTATCGGATTCCGGCGGAACAGGCGGAAGCCACCTTTCCATGACCATTCGGAAAGCGCAGCAACCGGACATATCCAGGAACAGAAGGAACGCCTCAGCAAAAGCGACACAATAATCACCGTTACAAATACGACCACCGCAGCCGGGTGTATCGTATTTATTCCGCCCCCCTTTACCCAAAAAGCCGTTCCCAACAAACCGGATATGGGGAGAAAGCCATCGATGCCATCGGGACGGACTGCCATGGTTCCGTTAACGCCGGAGCTAACGGCCAGAACAAACCGGTAAAAGCTAACACCCAACCAGATCATAAACAGCAGAAATCCCCATTGAACCAGCATTCGCAACGGCTGCATATAGCGGGAAGGCATAAAAAGCTCCAAAAAGTGAGGCGGGTTTGAGCCCGCCTCACTAACCTACTCTACTTTCAATGCAACGTAATGCGCACTACCGTCGGGCCGTCGCAACAGCAGCCGCACAACATCACCCTTTTTCAGCTTGGCTACGATAGCGTTGTATGCTTGTACCGTTTCAGGCCGGGAGCCATTAATTTCAATAATAATCGAGCGGGGCACGACACCAAGCTCTTCAGCTGAAGATCCCGGTTTAACCTCGGTAATGACCAACCCCTTGCTGTCACGCAAGCCGAGCCGATCAGCAAGTTCCTTCCGTATCTCTTCGACGGTCACGCCAATTTTGTCGCCATCTTTGCCTCTATCAAGGCTCGTTTCACCTTCCTTGTCTTTCAAAACACCCACAACCAGCGAGACGTTCTGCTTTGCGCCATCACGAAAAACAACAATTGTGACTTTCTTGTCTACCGGAGTCGCTGCGACATAGCGAGGCAGTTCACTTCCCTCATTTATAGTCTTACCATCATATTCAAGAATTACGTCGCCAGGCTTCAAGCCGGCTTTTTCGGCAGGAGTATCTTTTTCAACTGAGGCTATCAGGGCACCTTTGTCCGAGTCAAGACCAAATGACTTTGCCAGATCAGCGGTAAGCGGCTGAAAACGGATGCCAAGGTATCCCCTCGTTACCTTACCTGATTCGCGCAGCTGACTGACTATCGTTTTGGCCATACTGATCGGAATAGCAAATCCGATCCCGCCCCCGCCTCCGGCAATAATCGCCGTGTTTATTCCGATGACTTGCCCATTCGCATTAAAAAGTGGCCCACCAGAGTTTCCAGGATTGATGGAGGCGTCAGTCTGGATATAATCATCATAGGGTCCGCTCCCTATTACTCGTCCCTTAGCGCTGACAATACCAGCTGTAACAGTATGTGAGAGGCCAAACGGGTTCCCGATAGCCATCACCCATTCGCCAACTTCGAGATTATCACTGTCACCTAATTCGGCAAACTGAAAAGTATCCTTCTCGTTGATCTTTATCAGGGCAAGGTCAACCTTCTCATCGGACCCTTTAATTTCTCCTTTAACTTCTCTGCCATCAGACAATTTGACCATAACCTCGTCAGCTCCATTGACAACGTGGTTATTAGTCAGGATGTATCCATCTGAACTTATTATGAACCCTGTCCCGAGACTTTGTTCACGGCGAGGTCTCTGCTGAGGCATCTCATCAAAAAAACGGTTAAAAAAATCATCCAAGAAATTGTCGCCGAACGGATTTTGCTGTTGTGGACGACGGAGACGCTGTTTAGGCTTAACATTCTTCGCCGTACGAATATTGACGACGGTAGGATTCAGTTTTTTTGCAAGTAAAACAAAGTCAGGGCTGACAGCTTTTGCAGCTGCTATGGGCGGTTGAATTAGTGATACTACTAATCCCAAGACCAGAATATGAACGGTAAAGAAACGTGATGAAAACATGTACTGACCTCCCCATATTAGATGATTGTTTGAATTAGCAAGGGCGGAATCGCCTGAGTCACGACACCGCCCTTGACTATTCCCTTATGCAAGATAAACAATCAATCCGGAAAAATCAACCCCCACTACCCTTCTTTAAGAATATAGCCTTGACCACGAACTGTATGGATGAGTTTCGTTGGGAATTTACCGTCAACCTTCTTGCGAAGATAGTTTATGTATACATCAATTATATTTGTAAATGTTTCAAACGGATATTCCCAGCAGTTATCAGCAATATTTGCCCGTGTAAGAACGTTCCCGGCATTTCGAACCATATATGCCAGAAGGTTATATTCCTTTGCCGTAAGAACGATTTCAGTCTGCCCTCTCCAAACCTTGTGATTAACGGGATCAAGCCTCAAGTCAGCAAAACGGATTTCAGCACCACGATCTTGCTCACTACGCCTGATAAGCGCCCTAACCCTTGCCTGCAGTTCAGCAAAAGCAAACGGTTTTACCAAGTAATCGTCCGCACCTGCATCGAGGCCGGAAACAACATCCGATGTTTCAGCTTTTGCCGTCAACATCAGTACCGGAACCTGAAGCCCTGCCTCGCGTAGCTCATGCAAAACAGTCAGGCCATCCTTCTTTGGAAGCATGCAATCAAGAATTATCAAATCAAATTCACCGCTGCTTGCACGCTTAAACCCGTCAACCCCATCATAACTGAGCGTCACTTGATAACTGTCATCCTCAAGTCCACGTTTAATAAAGCTAGCAACTTTTTTTTCGTCTTCAACAATAAGAATTTTCATCTCAATCTCCTTTTAATTTAGTTTACTGAATCGTTGCTATTCAGATCCAACATTCATCTCCATTCGCCTCATAATTTCAGATGCCGCTTCTTCAACTGATTTATTTGTAATGTTAACAATATACCAATCGGGATGCTTTCTATACAGTTGACGACATGCTGAGATTTCATCTTCTACCTGCTGATAATCATTATAACTGCCACGCGGACTTTGTCGCATATTTATCAATCGGGAAGTACGAATCTCAACAAGCCGTTTCGGATCAATCAATAGACCAACAATCTTTGACTGATCGATTTCAAACAACTCCTCCGGCAGAGGTATGCCAAAAACAATCGGCACATTTGCCACTTTATATCCCTTATGAGCGAGGTACATGGAGAGAGGAGTTTTCGAAGAGCGGGACACGCCAACAAGAACAAGATCCGCCTTATGCAAATACCTGGTTTCCTGTCCATCATCATGTTTGACTGTAAAGTTTACCGCCTCAACCCGACGATAGTAATCAGTGTCAATGCGATGGAGTAACCCGGGTTTCTCTCGTGAAGGAGCACCCAGATAACGAGACAGACTATAGATAAGAGGGCTGAGCAAATCTACGGTAATAAGCCCGCACTCTTCAGCCACACGCTCAACAGTCTCTGATAAAAGCGGATCAACGAGAGTATAAACGACGAGTCCCGGAGTAAGTACCGCCACAGATAAAGCTTGCTGCACGTCAGACTGAGAACTGACTTTAAATAGTCGATGAACACGTACATCATCATCATAGAATTGAGACAGTGCAGCGCGTATTACGCGTTCGGCAGTTTCGCCTGTTGAATCAGAAAGTACGTAGATTGTTTTCATACCGTTCCCATTATCCACGTCATTAATGAGATTACGACCCAATCATTCTAATGAGAATGTACGTCGTCACAATTGCTTTGTCAAGCATATTTTGTAAATACTAATATTTCTTGTTTGAATCAACTAACTGATATATCTGTTGACCAATCTGAAATGTTGGATATACTCTATACATACTACAATATTAAGGGGGGTTTATATGGGAAAAGAATATTCGTTACAAGAAGCAATCAGCCTGGCGATAAAAGCAGAAAAGGATAGCATGGATTTTTATCGAAGGGCTGCTTCCGTCGCCAAGAACGAAAGAGCTAAAAAGGTACTCGATATGCTTGCCAATGAAGAAGTCAACCACCTTAAGGCTTTTTTTGACCATTACAAAGGAACCGAATTCGGCGATCTGGCCTCTTACATCAATTCACCGGTAGACACAAAAAACCCTGCATATATGAAACTGGAAAAAGCTATATCCGAAGATATGGTTGAACAAAAAGCTCTTGAACTTGCACTTGTTGAAGAAAAAGATTGCATCGGGCAATACACTCAACTTGCTCAAGGTGTAGTAGATCCCGCGGTACGGTCTGTTTTTGAGCGAGTTGTAAAAGAGACTCGTGGACATTATGAGTTGATTGAATCGGAGTACGCCCACATCATGGGGATGGTACATGAAACTGATCAGGATATTTTTGTACGTGAATAATCAAGTGCTTGGCACACCACATCCGTTTATGAGACGCATTCTTTTTTCTAATATCTTACTACGAAGGATCACGCATGAGACCGGTAATATGTATCGCCATTTGCAGCGCATTTTGTATAGCAGTAACGTCTGCCAATGCATCGTCAGCAGATAACTTTAAAAAGGCACGTACCATAATCAACCAGAAATGTACTACGTGCCATTCCAAAGACAAAATTGACCTTGCCCTCTCGTCAGGAAAGAACATGAATTCAATTCAGAGCGATATGGAAAAACGAGGGGCGCGGTTAAACGCAAACGAACGTGAGGTTCTCGGCATCTTCTGGAGACAAGCAAAACCAGTCACAAGTAAATAACTCTATCACATAACAACAACGGCTTTCTAACGCAAGCAGAAGGCCGTTGTTGTTATGTATTCAGAAACGCTCCCAAACGCGAAGAGCCCCATCATTCGGCTGAATGATGGGGCTCTTTTTGATTTATTCCCGGCGGCGACCTACTTTCCCACACAGCTACCCGTGCAGTATCATCGGCCCTGAGGGGCTTAACTTCC
>JBAYTT010000201.1:0-7341 GCA_041675485.1 Pelobacteraceae bacterium
ATCTTCGGCAGCTACGGTTGGAGCGGCGAGGCATGCAAAATGGCGGAAGACCGTCTCAAGAGCCTTGGTTTCAAATTGGTCGGCGATACGGTACGGACTCTTTTTTCTCCACAACCTGACGTAATTGAACAGTGCGAAGCGCTCGGGCGGGCGGCATCTGAAGCGGTGGCTGCCAGATAACTGTTTGTTACAATATAGTCGGATACAGGAAGAGGCGGGTATAACACCCGCCTCTTCCTGTATCCGAGCAACACCAGGCCCATATAGTACCTTTCTCATGATTCTTCCCATTGCACTGTCCCCCCTGCTCACAACGCCACTTCAGCGCATTTCAATCTTTTGGCCTGAGCCATCATCCGTATAAACAAATCCCTCAGTTCGAACGGGTGATAACTCCAGTGACAAAATCACTCCATTTTTATAAAATATATTTATAAGCACCATCAAACTCAGAAGAGGAGGCAGCCATGAAAAACGTACTTGCAGTGTTGGCACTTGTGGCGGCATCCATGTTGTATTCTACATCCGGTTTTTCTGAAGAGAAGTCAACAGGACTGCCTGACGACTTCGGCCAGTTCAAGGCTTTTGAATCAAATAAGGATCAATGCCTGATCGTGGCTAAAAATTGCACTGGGGGGAGTGATACGGTCTTAAATAGGGTTGAACGGCTAAACAAAGAAATTGATAAGGGATCAACCGTGTATTCTCCTGAAGAATTGAAGAGACTTCAAGAACAGTTGAACTGGATCTACTATGAGAGTAACGAGTACCCGGCCGTCAGGTTGTGAGCCACGACCGGTGCGGCTTCGTCAGAGCAGGGGGAGAATGTGGCCCCGGTCTTTGCAGACTGGCGGCCACACAGTGGGTGGAACTGGATGAATCTGATGTGGTTAAATCGAATACTCTGAGATTCAGGAATGGTGTGATAAATGGGGAGCATTGGGGTTGTCAATTACTGTTCTGATTATTTTGGCTATCTTAGTAGGCGAGATCGGTTTTTGAATCAATTCACATTCAGGTATTTTATCTGAATGTTCTGCCGTATATCCGCTGAACAACAGTATGTTGGCACGTAAGTTTATAGCCTTTATTTCGTTATATGCGGTAATGCCGTCTTTTACGGGCATAACAATATCCATTAAAACAACTGAGATGGAATCAAGGTGCTGAATATATTTATTGACACCCTCCACGCCATCTTTGGCAATTAATACTTTGTAACCAAGCATATCAAGGAAATCTGATAATAACCGGAGAATTTTCTTGTCATCATCAACAACGAGTATCGTTTCATTCCCTTTACAACTGCTAATCATCAACCGGCTCCTGTGTTTAATATAGATGCACATACCACATGTGCGCTGGAAAGAACGGCAGTCGTCGTGTTGCAGAAAATCCAAACTATGTACTGCCGGCAATACGTGTTATGCACTATCGGCAGAAAGAAGTTCACTGATACGTGATAACAATTTCCCTGGGCGCATGGGTTTTTGAATAAAGTTTATATTTGTAATTCCGCCGAGTAAAAGTTCGGAATATCCACTCATTAACAGTATTTTTGCCTTCGGATCTACCTCAAGTATTTCTTTATGGGTACTTACTCCATCCTTACGCGGCATCACGATATCCATCAGCACCAAATCAATCGCGCCCAAATTATCCCTGTATTTAATTACTGCATCATAGCCATCATCTGCAATAATGATATTGTATCCATTTGATGTTATCAATTCGGCCATAAGCTTGAGCATCAGCTTATCGTCTTCAACCAGTAAAATTAATTTTCCGGAGTGTGAGATATTATTGATATCACACAAGATTTTTTCTCCATACAGTTTCAATAGTTTCTCGGAAGAAATCGGTTCCAGGTCATGCCGGTAAAACGTAATCTTGTTAAGCTGCAACAGCAATTCGGTTTCATGGAATAGTGTTGTCGTTGAGACATTGAGAGCCGCAGCGAGCTCAAAAATCGTGAGAAGCGTTGGCTGCTGTTTTCCCCGCTCCAGTTGGGATATGTACGATCTGTCCAATGAGCTGATTCTTGACAGCTCTTCCTGGGACAAAAGAAGATCTTTTCTAAATCTGCGGATAACAATTCCAAAAACCTCTTCGATAGTCAAAATACACCTCCTGAGGCATGGATAGGTCATATTCAACCATAGAAACAGTAAATATGCTGTAGGCTATTACCAACATTGGGCATGCAAACCTATTGATTGCGTACAACACATTATAAAAATATAGTATGCTGCAAAGATTTTTTTCTGCTTGGAGGGAGTGAAATGGAACGGTTTCAGAGGTGGTAGCGGCTGTTTATGACAATTGATTTCTCTACTATTCAACAGTGGTTATGGCAGCGGGGATGTGAAGTCATCAGGGAGGGTTAATGTCGATCCTTACGCCCATAAGGGAAGCGAACCTTTGTACTTACTTATTCAACGAAACATCATCAATGGTATTTCTAATGGTCTTAACAATGCCGAGGAAAGAAAATGGTTTTAGAATAATGTCCATGCTTTCCGGAACATGGAGTTTATTTGCATTATAACCGCTCATTAAGAGTATTTTTGCAGCCGGATATCTGCTTTTTATTTCATTATATGCCGAAATGCCGTCCTTACGGGGCATAACTATATCCATTACTATTAAGCTTATCGTGTCATTATTCGAAGCGTACAATTCAAACGCCTCTTGTCCATCTTCTGCAAGCATTACGGTATAGCCATTATCAGACAGGAAACCACTCAGCATTTCTCGAAGCATTCTCTCGTCATCTACTACCAATATTGTCTCAGTTCCACCATTCTCTGTAAGCCCGTCAACCATGCATACTCCAATCAATTCACGCGACAACCATCTATTTCGCTTTTCTTCCAAGAGTTTTTCGGACGAGTTTAATCATTTCTATTGGTGAAAAAGGTTTCTGTACAATCCGGGCTCCTTCCAGGGCTTTGATGTTTTCGGTACGATACCCGCTCGTTAAAACAAGTGAAGCATTGTTATTCATGGCCAAAATTTCTTTGTGAGCCTCGATGCCGCTTTTCAGAGGCATGACAATATCCATCAGTACAAGATTGATGCTGTCCCCGTGATCCTTGTATATGTCTATTGCCTCTTGTCCGTTTTCTGCAATGAGGACGCTGTAGCCATAATCGGTAAGAAAACTCATGACCATTTTGCGCACCAGCGCATCATCATCTGCTACCAATATCGTCTCAGTGCCTGTGTATGAATCGCTATTTTCCGAAATGTGCTCAATGGTATTTACCCAATCGAATTCCCATTTATCCCGTTCCGAACTGAATTCATCAGGGTGGTAAACCTTTAATACAAGTTCCGCCTCCATAATAATGCTTGATGGAGTAATATTGAGCGCATTGGCTAATGCAAATATAGTAACAAGGCCTGGTTGCTGCTTCCCGCACTCGATATTTGAAATGAAGGTTCTATCCAGGCCACTGTTTGCAGATAGTTTTTCCTGCGAAATATTGAACTCTCTCCGCAGCCTTCGTAAAACAATGCCAAATGCCTCTTCAATAGTCATTATTCCCCCTGTATAAGTCGTACATAAGTACCATAATGCTCACAAAATTTCTGTAGACAACTAACAACATAGCTCATTACTTATCTAATTAGAGCTATTTATATTTTTGGGATTATCATTTAAATCAGGGCTGGAGCGCTGTGTAGATAAACATGCGCACATGGCAGGCATGTAATATGGCGAAATTTATAATACTTATTAACTAACAACTTGCCACACCATATACCGGTTGGCGCGCTGTATTGACTTCACAATATCCGAAACATATTCAATTCGTGAGTTATACGGAAAAGGTTTCTAATGAACAAACAAAAACCCGCTTTCCTGATGGAAGCGGGTTTTTTTATTCAAGTCATGCTATCAGCCGGGTTATTTTCCTTCATATTTTGACCAATACGCTGCACGCTGATCGCTCGCCTTACCCATAGGCCATCTGGTTATAACTGCAAAGACAACGACTGAAAATGCCCACATAACACCGATTGCAATAATACTCATAGTTTATACTCCTTTAAATTACCATGGACCTTTCGGACAGATAACACCAGCGAATAAGATGTTTTCCCGGCAACGAAAACAACCATAGTCGATAATTACCGTACGGCAGGTATCAACTGTTATACTCAGGATGGTACATCATCACCAGTCTGGCCCGGTTTTCCAGGCAGAGCTGGCACAATTCTCCGGCATCCTTCCAGACTTCACCAGCCAGCCATTCCCCCGCCTCCGCATACAGCGAATGAGGGGCCGTCTCATCATATTCCTTGCCGCACATTGCACAATTTTTCATAGCGTCCCTGATCCTCCTGCAAATGCCCGTTCGTGTTCGCGCCGCAGCCTGGCCTGATCCCCGGTACCGATAATGCTCCACGGCAAGAACTCATCCGCGCCGATCGTGCGCTGCACATACCAGTTCGTGTCAATTCCGCAGGATTTTGCCGCTTTTTTGAAGTTCGACCCCTCAGCCATTTCCACCAGCATCGCTGACAACCGACGATCGCCACGCGACAGGAGCGCTTGAAGATAGGATTCGCGCAGACTTTCGACTTTCAGCTTTACATTCGGCAACCGCCGCAGACGATTTTCCAGCAGCTTGACTTTTCGTTCCAGCGAGGGGATCGGCTCCATTCCGCACCACTGAAAGGGAGTAAACGGTTTTGGAATGAACGGGTTGACCGACACGGTAATTTCGCCAAGCCGCTTGTTAGCGCGCCCTCGCTCCATCACCCTCACACGGATCGTTTCTACCAGGCTGATCAACTCCTCAAGGTCTGCATCTGTTTCATCCGGCAGTCCGATGATGAAGTAGAGTTTCAGATTGAGGATATCGTGTACTATCAACATCTCACAGGCATCCAGGATCTGATCCCCGGTCAGGTTCTTGTGTATCATGTCACGCATGCGCTGAGAGCCTCCCTCCGGAGCCAGGGAGATCGTTTTGTGACCGCTGGCGATCAGGGAATCCAGCATGTCGGGATCAATTCGATCGATGCGCAGAGATGAAACCGAGACTTTGGCTCCTTTTTCGACTATATACCGGCAGAGCCGACCTATCCCGTCATAATCCGATACGGCAGCGCCTACCAGCCCCACCTTGTTTCGATAGGCAAGCCCCTGATCAATCAGGGCAACGACGTCATCGTACGACTGCTGACGAAAAGTGCCATAGATAAACCCCGAGCTGCAGAAGCGGCAGCCACGCGGGCAGCCGCGGCTGACTTCAACCAGGAACATGTCGCCAAACTCGGTGTTTTCGGTCAGAATCTGCGAAGAGGAGGGTTCATGCTTTTGCAGGCAGACCGGTACCCGTGTCACCGGTAATGGTGCACCCGCTTCCGCATCGTATCCGACAAGGATATCTTCGCGGTAGCGGGGTTTATATAAAGCAGGAACATACACGCCTGCAATTGTGGCAAGGCGTTGCCGCAGCCCGTCTCTTCCGTTATCAACAGAAGACAGCAATACGGTAACCATGGCGGGGATGACATCTTCACCTTCTCCGATGCAAATAGCGTCAATAAAATCAGCCACCGGCTCCGGATTGATGAAGAAGGCGGCGCCTCCGGCGATTATCAACGGATCCGACTGGCTGCGCATGCTGGAGTAGAGAGGTATTCGAGCCATCTTGAGGATCAGGGGGATATTCAGGTAGTCCGGCTCAAAAGAGGTGGAAAAGGCAATCACATCAAAATCAGCCAGGGGCGTTGATGATTCCAGTGAAAGAAGCGGTGTTCCCACACGGCGGTACTCTTCCAGTTCCTCACGGTCCGGCAGGAAGCCGCGCTCGCAGCGGATGCCGTTCGAGCCTGCCAGGATTGCATACGCAGTCTGAAAACCAAGGCTGCTCATGCCGGTCTGATAACGGCTTGGAGATACGAGACAGATTGAAAGGTGTCCAACCCGACCATACGGATGAAGATGCGTCTCCGCATGAAACAGGGCTCTGTTCTTGTTCCGGATAGTGCCGCTCATTGCAGCCAGCCCTTTGGTAAAATAATTATTTTTTTTCGCAGAGGTCCACCATTTTATTTTGTAAGTGCTGTTTCAATTGATATCTGTTTCTTATGATAAGCAACCAGTACCGGGGTAAAATCAGGAACATGCATATGCCTGGTAAAGTAACTCGGCGCTCCCCTGTAATAGAGACTTGCTTCAAGTGTCACCGTACCCGAATAACCGGTCGGAA
This sequence comes from Pelobacteraceae bacterium, assembly GCA_041675485.1. Lineage (GTDB taxonomy): Bacteria > Desulfobacterota > Desulfuromonadia > Geobacterales > Pseudopelobacteraceae > JACRCG01. Next base: position 6,231 of record JBAYTT010000201.1, read on the forward strand.
GTTTCAAGTAATACCCCTCTTTGCGAACCTCTGCGGCATCCAGACGGTTATCAAAAATATTTTTTTCCGCTTGATAATGAAAGAGCGATTGACGGCCTCTTGTATCCACAAACACTGATCGGTAAAGACGGGAACCGTACGGAACGTCATCTCCCAGTAAAATAGCATCGTCAGGTGAGGCGCCGGCAACAGAGTAGTCGGTAACTCCTTTGCGCTTGGCGGGATAAAGCACCACCGGAAAATGGGTGCCGTCATCGCCGGTTGCCGTTACCCCCAACCACATAAAGCGCAGATCGGAGCTGCCGGACGGCATTTTATGACCAGAACGTTCATTGTTGACCTGCACAGTAAACGGAAACTGTCCACGTGGATTTGCCCGGCGGGTGCCAATACGAAACTCGACCTGCAGGGCACCCTCAAGTTGGCTTTTACTGTGAGCACCGGGGAAGGCGTGCGTGTATAATTTTTTATGCACCTTCTGTTCCCGCGTACCGCTCCCTATATTAAGATGGGCAGCAACCCCGCTATCAAACTCAGCGACACCGTTAATGAGGAAACCATTTTTGTCCATGTGGCATTCCTGACATACCAAGCCGCGTTTTCCGTAACTGCTCTCACTCCATTCAGAAAAAGTAGATTTCACCGTGACCCCGATATGATTCGTAGCATTATGGCACCGGCCACAGTATTCAGCAACCTGAAGAAATCCGGAGTCTTCGGAATGATGAGTGGGAGTACTCGGAAGGGGTCCCTCTAGCGGTCCCTGTTTTCTTCCGGACGGGTTCTGCACGTAGTCGCCATTATCTGTATATCCTGACAGAGTGTGGCAAAAATCGCACGTCACTCCGGATTCGTACTTCTGAGCCTGTTCCGGGGTAGCAACCAGTCCGGTGTAATTCATATACACTACCGGAGCGTGGCACATCAGGCATTTACGCGCATCCGCCAAAAATTTGGAATTTTGAAGCGCCCGTGGGACAACCTCCTTGAAATATTGTGTATTAAAGAGCGGATTACTGAACGATTTTGCGTGCATTGAATCCTGGTATTGTTCAAATATTTCAGTGTGGCAGCCACGACAATTGTCAGAAGGCTCATACGGGTAGAGCAA
>JBAYTT010000202.1:0-7310 GCA_041675485.1 Pelobacteraceae bacterium
AGCATGGGGAGGAGCCAGTCGCGGAGGGAGGAGAGGTGTTGGTTTTCAAAAATATTCTGCCTTATCAGTTCGTAATAGGTATGAGCCAGGCCATTATACTTTTGAGCAATTGATTCATCTGGAAGAATAATCCTTTGATCTTTAAGGAATTTGTAATGCCTTGCGTAGCCATAATTTGACAAGTCAATTTTAAGCATTGTGTGGTAGAAAAGGCATTGTGGCATTCTTACACTATTTGAAAGCATTGTTTGTGTTCCATCGGCACCACGAGCAAAATCAAAGTTAATTAATTTTAAAATACGCGTATGATCTCCAAAAATTATCCTTGGCACTTCGCACTTAATTCGTGAACTTTCGTCATTTGTGTAGCCAGCAATGTAATCAGTACTTTGGTCTATAATCGGAATTGAACCTTCCAACAATATATCTGATGACGAGATTTTATTAGTGGCACTCTCTTTAGTGAGCAATTGGTTTATTGTAACCGAATCCCACCCCGCCGGAATCTCCCGCTTCAACTCCTTATTCCAGACCATCTTCCCGCCACTGGATTTGTAGGGTTTACCGTTTTTGTCGGGAAAATCAAACTGCACAAACCAATAGTTGTACAGCGTCTTTGCCATGGCTTCCAGTTCGGCATTGATGTGATTGTTGAGTTCGATTTTGGCGTCGAAGGCTGAGAGGACAGCGGCGATTTTTTGTTGGGTTGTTTTGTTAGGAACACTCAACGGGGCTTTAGATAGAATCGAGGTGTTCAGGTTGGGCATAGTTGCCCCAACGGCCTGATTTATTATCCAACTTATATTTGAAGGGGCACTCAAATGGTAGGTTAGAAATTCAGGGTCAATGTTTGCTCCTGGACGAATTAATAGACAGCCTGTTCCGCAAAAGTATCCAGCCTCTGTTTTTCGGATCAGAGCTTTTTGAGTAATATCACCCCGACGACTATAAACAATATCTCCCGCTTTAACCAAATGCTGTGAAAGACGCTTTGCATCATTTTCTGAAATCGACTTAATATCGGTTAAATCTACACGATTATTTTTCATGTTCGCAGGCATTATGCATGGAATACCGACCTCAACATAATCCGCAGCATGCAACTGACTCCCAAATGGACCGGTTTGTATCTTCCCACCGCCAGAAGAGACAATTTCACCAAGTGTTGTACAAACCCATTTACTCATCCCGCAACCCCGCCAACTGTTTCCTGATCACTTTATCAAAATCTGACTCCAGCATTCTGTCCTGAGTCACGCGGAATTTCTCGTATTCTTCCTCGGCAAAGGACTTGGCTATTTCAGCGCTTACTTTCCCGGCATTGGTCAGCACATCTTTTTCGTTGAACTGTAAAAAGGCGTCCAGCTTGCCGACCCAATCCTGCATGGTCATCATTTGCCGGTTATTGGCCTGCATTTCGGCGTAATCGAGATACATGGCGACAATGCGGTTCAGGCCATCCAATTCGTTTTCCTCGAGATAATTTTTGGCAATGCTCACATCCGTTTTACGTATCTGGCCGGTTGAAGCATTCTTCCACGTGGTCAAGCCCATGTTCGATTTTTGGCTATCGGCCCGTGATTGAACAATTTCTGCGGCTGTCTGATGCGTAATCGCCCAATGAAGCTTGTTTTGAACCGTGGCAAAAAACTGCTTGGTGGTTTCACTATTCACATCATAGTCAGCGCTGCATTGGGAATAAATATCGGTAATTTTCTGGTAAAAGCGCCGTTCGCTGGAGCGGATGTCGCGAATGCGGGCTAACTGCTCCTCAAAATAATCTTTTCCAAAGATGTTGTTCGGGTTTTTCAGCCGTTCATCATCCATGGTAAAGCCCTTGATGATGTACTCCCGTAAGCGCTCAGTCGCCCAGATGCGAAAATGGGTGGCCTGGGTGGAGTTGACACGGTAACCAACCGAGATAATGGCATCAAGATTGTAAAATTTTGTCTTATAAATTTTGCCGTCAGCGGCAGTATGTTCCAAAATGGAACTAACTGAACGTTCCGCTAACTCGCCACTATCAAAGACATTTTTCAGATGTTTGGTGATTGCCGGGCGCTGCACGCCGAACAACGCAGCAATCTTTTCCTGGGTAAGCCAAATGTTCGCATCATGGAGAAACACTTCAACCTTTGTTTTGCCATTAGATGAGGTGTAGAGTAAAAAATCGGTGAAACTGTTATTAGCAACCGGTACGTTTTTATTCCTGCGCATACGTCAACCCCGCCAACTGCTTTTTAATCTCTTTTTCCAGCTCTTTTGACTCTCCGAAAAGCTGCTCAAGATTCTTCTTGTACCCCGCCATTTTCGACGTAAATTCTTTCGGTGTAATGTCGGTGTACTCAATCTTCACATCAAAATACTGCCCCGCACTCAGGGAGTAATTCTTCTCCTTGATCTGATCATAGGAAACCACCACGGTAAAATCCTCCACCGTCTTGTGGTCGTTGAATGTAGTAATGATACGTTCTTCCTCTTCATGGGACAGCAGCGTCTTCTGGTTCTTCCCTTCTTTAACCGTTGTCCCCAGTTTCGAGGCATCCATCAGGACTATATCGCCTTTGGTATTAGCTTTATCGAGAAACAGCACGGAAACATTGGTACCAGTGGTAGCGAAAATATTGCTCGGCATGGATACCACGCCACGGAGCATCTTTTCCGACACCAACTTTTCCCGGATCTTCTTTTCAATGCCGCTTTGGGCGGTAATAAAGCCGGTGGGAACAACAATGGCGGCTTTTCCCTTGGCAGAGAGTGAAAACATGATGTGTTGTATAAAGAGCAGATAGATGGCCATCTTATCCGGGCTTTTCGGCGTAACATTGGGAATGCCGGCAAAAAAGCGCTTCTTGTTCTGCTTGGTGTCCAGCTCGTTGCGGTAATCACTGAAATCCAGCTTGAAGGGTGGATTGGAGACGACGTAGTCAAAGGTCATCAACTTGTCACCTGTTTTGTGGTAAGGCGTCAGCAAGGTGTTGCCCTGAATGATGTTCTGAATGGAATGAACCAGGTTGTTCAAAATCAGGTTGAGCCGCAGCATGCTTGACGACTTTTGGGAAATATCCTGGGAGTAGATGGTGCAGCGGTCCTCGCCGATGGCGTGGGCCAGATTCATAAGCAACGTACCGGAACCTGCCGAAGGGTCGTAACAGGTGACATTGCTCACCGGCCTGTCCACCAGGATGGACGCCATGATTTTAGCCACGGCGTGGGGTGTGTAGTATTCGGCGTATTTGCCGCCGCCGTCCTTGTTATAATCCTTGATCAGGTACTCGAAAATGGTGGAGAAGAAATCAAACTTCTGGTGAAAGATCTTCTCGAAACTGAAGTTTACCAACTGGTTGATAAGGGCGCGACAGAAGTCATCACGCCGGGAACTGTCGGTGATGTAGTCGGAAAGTCTTTCAAATAGGGTGATCTTGGTGCCGCTGCCGGTCTTTACGGAAAAAATATCATTGTTGAAAATGGCGATGTCCCGCAGGGTGTCATCAAAGAGCTTGGCAAACTCCCCCTCGTTCTGCCTGTTGTGCAGTTGGGAGAGGAAATGTTCCCGCTTCAAACGGGCGCTGTCCGCGCTCATGCGAAGCAGCAGCTTTTCGTATTGCTTGTCCGAATAACCGGTTATCTCCTGTTCCCAATTAGCCGATTTTTTCAGCTTCTGGTCCAACTCCTTCACCTCAAAGCCGAACTTGTCATTCATGAATTTATAGAGAAATACCTGGGTAATGATTTTGAATTCATTGCCATCGTTTCCTAAGCCGTACGAGGCGCATACCCCTTTCAGGTTATCGATCAGTTCTTTCGTTTTTACGGTAAAATCCTGTACTACCACGCTGATACTCCCCGGTATTCTTTGATGTATTCCTTCACCACGCAGCTATTGATGTATCTGGCCGTTTCCGCGTCAAGTTCAATCCTGGCCTTCTTTTCAAACCCGTCGATAACCATCGGCATGAGCAGGCTGTTGAAATAGCCTTCATTCTCAAGAACTTTGCTGTTCATCAGCACCTTGTCGTCAGTCAGTTTTTTTATGTCGATCAAGGTGTCGTAAATCGCGCTTTCCCGTTTTGTAACAGTCCCATTTTCCACAATCCTTTTATGGATGCGGGCGTATTTTGTATCGTTAGCATACTTGGCTTTCAGCAGATTGTTCCTGCGGTTAAGCTCTGTAACCTTATCAAATATCTGCTGCAACGAGCCGATATTCTGCTTCATCTCTTCCTGCGATATCTCATCGAGATTCTTTTTGGCAAAAAGCCGTCTCAACTCCTCGTATAACGATATAAACACAGGATCATTCTGATCAAAATTACTCCCCAGCGCTTCCCTGGTTTTACGGAGGGTGTCCTTGAGCTGGTCGGCAATAATGAGTTCCTCTTCCGACACCTTGCGGAACATGAAAAGCACATTTTCCAAGGCCACGTTTAGCAGATTGGTCGTATCGACGCTGTTCTGCACCGACTCCTTCAGGTTCAGTAGTTCCAGGTGTCTGACGGTCTCGTTATAGAGTTGATTCAGCTTCTTGAAATCAATCCTCTCCAGCAGCTCGAAATGCCCCAACATGCGGATTATGTTGTACAGGTTTTTGGCGTTCTCCAGCGCCTTCTTGATTTCCAGCACCGTTTTGCGGTCTTCTATCTGGCTGATCTGCTGGGAAAATATCTCCGCGTTATGCAAATCATAGTGGAAGAGTTTTTCTTTAATGTCGCTGATTTCTTCATCAATCTCTTCCTTCGACTTGAACAGATTTGAATAGGTCTGCATTTCATCGCCCAGTTCCGCCTGCAGCTCCTCGAAGTACGCCTTGTTGGTGGCGTCAAATTCCTTGCGGATGTCGGCAAAATCAACGACAAAACCGAAACGAAATTTTTTATAGGGGCGATTGACGCGGGTGAGGGTTTGCAGCAGGTTGTGGTCCTTGATCAGGCGGCCAAGGTAGAGCTTTTTGAGCCGCTTGGCATCAAAGCCGGTCAGGAGCATGTTGTAGACAAAGAGGAGATCGATGTTCCCAGCTTTAAACTCTTCCACGTCATTTTTACGGTCATCTTTTGTTCCGACATCATGCAAAATCAAGGAAGCGGTCAGGTTGCATTTTCGGTGTTTCTGATACTCGCTGATTTCAATCACCGGCTCGGCTGCTTTAGGGTACTCGATAGGATGATCCGCAACCGCAGCTTGCTCAGGGTTGTAGTTACGGGTAAACATTTCGAACAATTTTCGGGCCTGCTCGGCGCTGTCACAGACCACCATGCCGCCTATGGTCTGATCTCCCAGGCGGACTCTGCTATTGACGAAATCCTGAACAATGTAGTCGAGCATCGGTTCAACGAATTTTTCGTGGGCAAAAATAATCCGCTTATCCACATCACCCTTGAGGATTTCCACCTCTTTCAAGGCCTTTTCAAGCTGGATCTTATAGTTGGTTTCAATCCCCTCCCGAATCAACCGCAGGGTATAGCCATCGGCAATGGAGGCGTTGTAATAGTATTTGTGGATATAGTCGCCGAAGACATCCCGCGAACGTCTGTCGGACAGAATCAATGGGGTGCCGGTCAGACCGATAAGAATAGCGTTGCGGTCGGAATTGAACAGGTTGGCCAGAAAACTTCCGTTCGGATTATAGCTCCGGTGAACTTCGTCAAGGAAATATACCCGCTGGATAGATATGCCGTAATCCTGTGCCTGGAGTAGATTAGTATCATCCTGAAACTTCTGGATGTTGACAACCGTAACCTCCCGTTTGCCGGCCAGGTTGTGAATTGCCTTTTGCAAACGGAAACTTTTGAGCAGTTCTTCTTTGGAGTTTACGGTATGTACCACCAAACCCCGGATGGCAAACTCCCGCTTGGCCTGATTCATCAGGTCTATGCGGTCAACAATGAAATAGAATTTGGGAATAATTTCCTGTTGCTGGAAGTACTCTGTCAGAAAGTGGATGGTGTAGTAAGCAAGAGCGGTTTTACCGCTCCCTTGGGTGTGCCAGATAATGCCTTTCTTGGTGCCGCCGGCAATTTTTTGCTGTATTGCCTTGGTGGCAAACAGTTGCGGATAGCGCATTATCTGCTTCTCAACCCCCTTGGTTTCCTGCGCATAGGCAAAACCGAAATGCAATAACATCGCAAGCCGCTCTTGGCAGAATAGTGATGTCAACAGCCTGTTTGTGGGGGTAGCGGGCTCTTTGTTGGTGATAAATTCCGGTGAATATTTGATTGCAGCAAGATTGTTGTCCTTCAGGACAAAGTTCTCTCTGTCGTCATCTTCCGGCTGAAGTAGTAGCGACAGATTTAACTCTTCTTCCTCTCTAAAACAGTTGAAACTTACGTCACCGCAGGAAGTGGAAGAGTAAAAAGCGCCTTGAACAGGTTCTATGGATTCCTGGTCATATTCCATATTGTTGGAGAAGACCAGCAGCTGCGACATATTGATGAATTTCCTGAATTTCTTGTTCCGGAACCGGGCATTCATCCGGTCGCGTTCCGCCAGGATGCCTTCGTGGTTGTTCGGTTTTTTCACTTCAATGAAGGCCAGCGGCATTCCATTGATAAGCAGCGTAATATCCGGTCTGAACTCGTCGTCACCGTTTTTACAGGTCAATTCCGTTACAACGTGAAAACTGTTATTGCTGAAATCTTTGAAGTCGATCAGTTTCACCCCCGAACGAGCGGTGAGCATTCGATAAAAAGCTTCACCCAGATCCTCATTATCCAGAGCTAGCGAAATATCATCCAGCAACCTCTTAATTGTGCTCTCTTCCAAATCAGGATTGATTCGACTGATGCTCTCTGAAAACAGCTCGGTGAAAATATTGGTGCTCTCGTCACGGGGTGTTGCGGATAGCGACAAATACTCATAGCCCAAACGGCATAAATGCAAGATTGCCGGTATTTTCACTCTCGTGTTCTCATTGAAACTCATGATTTTATAATCCTTTTTCGATAATTGGCACTATTACTCCAATAATCAACAGAAGTTTGCCACCTTCCTATTTATGAAACGCAGACAAACAAAAACATAATTAGCTATTTATACGCTTTCAATACTCCAAAAGTGTCAGGAAGTTATAGCAAAACCCCTCGTTAAATGCCACACAAACAAAAAGAGCGGCATCGCAGCCGCTCCTGTCTTGCAGTGCCTTATTGCCTCAGATAGACGCCCTGTCCAGCACCTTGCCGTCGGGCGCCAGCAACGCAACGGTCATGCCCAGCCTGCCAAAGTTATGGGTGGCGCAGGAGAGGCAGGGATCGTAGAGTCGGATGCCGTGTTCGACCCGATTGAGCATCCCCTCGGTGAGTTTGTCGGCCAGGATG
>JBAYTT010000203.1:0-7286 GCA_041675485.1 Pelobacteraceae bacterium
AATAACGCTTCTTCGCTCTCTTTTACCCGGACTTTATCTTTGCGGATGATTCCCATAAGAAACGCTGCGATAGCGGCAACCGTCGCATTCATTCCGGCCACCCAACACCACATCATCATCTGAAATAAAAAAACATCATGCTGGGATGAATCGACAAAAGGCATGGAAACAGACGGAAGCAGATGAACACTTTCAGCCGCAAGCAAGGCTCCGTAGAGAGCAGCGCCGAGTGTCCCTATCAACCAGACATCCCTTCTGTCATCAAAAAGAAAAGCAGATTCAAGTGTAACAAGAAGATATACAGGCCAGAACCAGCTAAAAACGCCGCCGGTAAAGTGAATAAGCACTGTTACAAAAACGAGATCGAGACCGATCTGAAGGTGAATAAGATAAGGCAGTCGAGAAAGAGAAGAACAGTTTGAACCGAGAAGAAAATTATAGATAACAACAGAAATAACAGTAAGCGACAGAAACGTCACCTGATGACTGGAAAAACGAAAACCAATCGTACTGACAGAAAAACTGACTGCGGCAATTACGGCATACAGAGCTACCGCCCCCAGCATGACCCAACGTGTCCTCGAAACGATATGTGCCCTGACACAACGGTCGTCAAGGCATTCGTCGGACACATGCGGTTTATCTGTTTTTCGAACGATTCCCGAAAGTATGTCAATCCATGAATTGTTACTCTGCTGGTGTAACTTCATACTATCACCGGAGTATCAGACTGTAGCGATGCAAAATTAAGCATCGGGGCTGAAGAGATGAGCCGATTCTCGAAACACTTGGAATAATAGAGCATCAGCCCCGTTTTCGCACGTTCATCGAGATTGTATGAGATGTTTTTGCGCCAATATGACATCAATCGGTCATGTCCCATCCAGCACGCTTCTTTTGCCTCTGTTGCAATCTGCTCCAGGTGCTCCGGAACGAGTTGTTTAGCCTGCACCAACTGTCGGGCAAGACTTTTGAGCTCAACCCCTTCGGCAATTTCATTGCGGCAGAGCCAGAGGGCAAATACAAACGGGTAGCCAGTCCATTCATACCACATTTCACCAAGGTCATACACAAACTCAACGGGGTGCTCCATAGAAGCCCGTAATGCGGAATCACCGATAAGCAGCAGGGCGGCAGAGTCGTCATCGGAAACCGTGGACGATTGCTGAGACACTACAAAATTACAAGAGCAGTTGAACCGTTGACTAAGGAGTATTTTGAGCAAGTTTACGGAAGTGGCAGATTCGGAGCTAAGCAGGATTTTCCGGCCATCCAGCTTTTCAACCGGGACTTTGGAAAAAAGCAGCACACTTGCCACCGGGCCAATGCTTGCAATGGCAAGATGCGGCAAAATGGTGTAGCGCTCCGGATGGTATGCGTATTCAATAGAGGATGAAGGGCATACATCAATCTCGCCGGCACGAAGCATCCTGTTCAGTTCTGCCGGAACTCCCTTGACAAACTCGTATCCCGAGCAGGTGAACTTCTCCTGCAACACGCTGAAAAGCGGGGAGCAATTAGCATATTCTATCTGGCCAATTTTCAGCATTAGTGGACTGATGAGTACAGTTTATCAGCATCTCTCTCTACTACCCGGATTCCTTCCCGCTCAAGGAGTTCTCCGGTTGCCTGCCAGTATACGGTAAGAGCATTGGCGTAACCGACAACTGCCTTAATCTGATTGCTCTTGGAAACAGCGAGATCATTTTCGACGTCAAGAACATCCTTGGTGGTCGCCAAACCAACCTCATTTTTACGGATAAAGGCTCTCAAGCGCTCTTCGGCAAATACTGTCCCGCGGTCAGTCACCTCAATCTGTTTATAGCCGGCAGTAACGTTGCGAATTGCAGCCCTGACTTCTTTTGCGGAATTTTCTTCAAGACTTCGTAACAGCAGCGAAGTCTGTTCAGTCTTTAATCTGCTTCTACGATAATCGTTTTCTGCGGCGCCATTTCCCAGAGGATAACTGAAATTGAGGCCAACATTCCATACCGGATAATCAAGGGTTAGTACCTTGTCCAAATTCCGTTGATAGGCACTGTCAAGGCCGGTTAACTGGGCTGATGCCGTTAGTGTCAGATCGGGGCGGGTCTTCTGGCTCAAATTTCTGGTTTGTAGTTCATACAGTTCCAGATTGCGTTTTTGTTCCCGAATATCCGGACGATTCAATGCCTTCTGGATCGCTTCACCTTCAATTGCGTCAAACCGGTCACGCGGCGGCAAATCAACCGTTTGCAGATCGCCGCCGGCGTCCAGTTGCAGAAGCAGCCGTAGAACATCAACCTGGTTGCTTACAGCCAACTCGGCGTCGATAAGTTCTTTTTCGCGTGTAACTGCTCCGAATTCCGCGTTAAGTATTTCCATGGCGGGAAGAACTCCCGCTTTGACACGAGCCTGGGTTTCGGAAAGAATTTTTCGCGCAAGTTCCAGCGAAACTTTTTTCACATCTCGCTCCTCACGAAGACTGTAGAGCTTGAAATATTCGGTGCGAACCTGGGCCACCGTCGTCAGAAGAATTGCATTGAAACGCTCCAGTGATGCGAATTTTTGTGACCGGGATATGTTGATGTTTATCTCGGTCGCCTCACGCCCCATGTTTTTCAGGAGTGGTTGGTTGATGCTTGCTTTGAGCCCGGTTTGCCAACTATTTGAGGGGGTCACGACATTGCTGTTGGTATACCCGTTATCAAAAGTAATAGCTGCCGTGCCACCGGTCCAAAAGAGCCGGCTGATGGATGTATTTAGATCCAGAACCTGAGATTCGACAGCTTTTCCGCCCGAACTGACCGTAGCAGAAGTAGAATCCTTATAGTTGGTTTGAATGGTAAAAAGAGGGTCATAAATAGAGCGGTAGCGGTTAATATCAGCTTCGTACTGGGCCGGGTTGTACAGTTCAGCCCGAACATCCAGGTTCTTCTCGACAGCCATGCGAATGGCGTCATTCAGGGTCAACGAAAGAGATGTCTCGGAAGAATACACCGCAACAGGAAAAATCAGCATCGAAAGTGATAACAATATGGAAAAATGCACGTCTGGATTCCTTTCAAATAAAACAGGGCGAGATCAGTACATGATCTCGCCCTTATAGCACATACTATGTAATAAATTAATCCCTGTTTTCGATATAATCGACATAATCATCGGCAGAGAGGAGATTTTTCAGCTCTTCCGGGTCATCAAGGGAGACCTCAATAAGCCAGGCTCCGTCGTAGGGATCATCATTGAGCAGTTCCGGGTTATCAAGAACTTCATGATTTACGCTCCGAACAGTCCCGCTGAAAGGCGCATAGATCGAAGCAACTGTCTTGCGAGCTTCAATTGAGCCTATCGAATCGTCCTGCTCTATTTCATCTCCTTCATCTGGCAGTTCCACCCCGCGGACTGTGCCCAGCTCTTCCTGGGCGAAATCTGTGATACCAATAACTGCTGAATTGTTCTCAATCCTGACCCAGATATGTTCCTTCGAATATTTCAGTTCATCAGGAAAATCCATGGCATTTACTCCAGTACAATTCGTTCGAGAAAAGAAGTATCAATATCACCTTCGATAAAGTCCTTATGAGCCATGATGCGCTTATGAAAGAATATAGTCGTTTTAATCCCTTCAATCCGGAATTCGTCTAGTGCTCGTGCCATCCGCTTGATTGCTTCCTCACGTGTATCAGCATGAACAATCAACTTTCCGATAAGTGAGTCATAATTGGGTACAACAGTATACTGGTCATACACAAACGAGTCAACACGGACACCGAAGCCACCCGGTGGATGATACGCGGTAATTTTACCAGGACAGGGGGTGAATTTGAAAGGGTCCTCTGCATTGATACGGCACTCGATTGCGTGTCCCCTGATCTGGATATCTTCCTGTTTGAATCGTAATGGTATCCCGGCAGCTGAACGAATCTGCTCACGAACAAGATCCACACCTGTGACCATTTCGGTGACCGGATGTTCAACCTGAATGCGGGTATTCATCTCCATGAAGTAGAAGTTGTTCTGTTTATCCACCAGAAATTCAACCGTTCCGGCACTGTTGTAACCGACAGCGGCGGCAGCCCTGACAGCAGCATCGCCCATGGCTTTACGAATTTCTGGAGTAACAACCGTGGAGGGAGCTTCTTCAATCAATTTTTGATGACGACGCTGGATTGAACAATCACGTTCGCCAAGGTGTATGACGTTGCCATGTTTATCGCCCAGGATCTGGATCTCAACGTGTCGCGGCTTTTCGCAATACCGCTCGATGTAGACCTCGGGGTTGCCAAAGCCTGATTGGGCTTCTGCACGAGCAGTAGCAAACGCATTCGGCAGGGCAGCCTGCGAATGCACTATTTTCATGCCACGTCCGCCGCCTCCGGCAGTTGCCTTGATTATAACCGGAAACCCGATTTCCCTGGCAACTTTGACAGCATCGTCAACGGTTTTTACTCCCTCTTTGGTACCGGGAAGAATCGGCACCCCCTGCTTGATGACCGCCTGACGAGCGCTGATTTTATCACCCATGATGCGCATACTTTCAGCGGTAGGACCGATAAAAGTAATGCCGCATTTTTCACAAACTTCGGCAAATTTGGCATTCTCCGACAGAAAACCGTAACCGGGATGGATTGCCTCGGAATCAGTCAATTCAGCAGCACTGATGATGGCGTTGATATTAAGATAACTCTGGGAACTTGGAGCAGGACCGATGCAGACACTCTCGTCAGCCAGCTTGACATGCAATGAATGGATATCAGCCTGGGAATAGACCGCAACCGTCTTGATGCCGAGTTCCTTGCAGGCCCTGATAATCCTGACGGCAATCTCGCCGCGATTGGCAATGAGTACTTTATGAAACATGAAGGCGAACCCCTCTGAAATTAAATTAAAGTTTCTGGATTACAAACAGTGGATCGCCAAATTCTACCGCCTGAGCATTTTCTTTACAAATCTTTATGATCTTGCATTTGCACTCAGCCTCAATCTCGTTCATCAATTTCATTGCCTCGACGATGCAGAGTACCTGTCCTTTTTCTACAACCTGACCGACGGTAACATAGGGGGATTCTTCAGGACCGGGAGCCGCATAAAAGGTACCGACAATCGGAGAATTTACCGTATCGCCGGCTTCGGCAGCAGGAGCAGCAGGAGCAGCAGGAGCAGCAGGAGCAGCAGGAGCAGCTGAGGCTGCAGTTGGTGCAGCAGCAGGAGCAGGTTGATAGGCTGGAGCGGCGTACTGATGAGCAGGTGCTGAAACCGTAATATATTCCGGTTTGTGACCACGCTTGATGATAATTTTCTCGTCGGAATTATCCATTTCGAATTCGGTAATATCAGTTTCAGTTACTAGTTTTATCAGCAGTTTAAGATCCTTGATATCCATTTAAGTCTGTCTCCTTTTACCTTTGTCTGATAGTGGTGCATTGTAAATGTGATAAACAGTGCCTGCTACTACAGTATAACAAGTTCCTTATTCGCACTTGTCAACACCCGGCAGCCGTCACCGGTAACGACAACAGTGTCCTCAATCCTGACGCCACCAAATCCGGGGATATAGATACCCGGCTCAATAGTAACAACCATTCCCTCTTCCAGTACCTTGCTGCCTCGAGGCGACAGAGTCGGCGCCTCATGAATTTCAAGTCCGACGCCATGTCCAAGTCCATGGCCGAAATATTCGCCATACCCTTTATCATTGATAAACGACCGGGCAACATTGTCCAGATCCTTGCAGCTGATGCCGGGACGTACGGCTTCCATGGCACGGTCATGCGCCGTCTTGACGATTGCATGGATCTCACGACTGCGACTGTCGGGATTCCCGCAGGCCACGGTAACCGTTTCATCGGAATGATAACCGTCTTTTACGGCGCCGAAATCAATGGTGACCAGCTCTCCGGAGCAGATGGTTTTATCGCTGGCCCTGCCGTGTGGCATGGCACCCCGCACACCGGAAGCCACGATAAAATCAAAAGCCTTGTCATCTGCTCCACGGCGGCGCATCTCCAGTTCCAGTTCCAAGGCGATGTCAGTTTCACGCACGCCCGGCTTGATCTGCCCAAGAATTGCGGCAAGAGAGTCAGACGAGAGTGTTGCGACAGCCCCAAGCAACTCAATCTCGGCCGCATCCTTGCAGATACGGATCTCGTCAAGAGTGCTGCCTAGTTCTACCAGCTCGACTCCCGGCAGTTTCTCAACCATTTTACGGTACGCACTGACAGTCGTATGAGAGGCTTCAAAACCGATCCGGTCAAGCCCGAATTCTTCAACAAGGGCTATAATCGTGTCAAGGCGGATTGCACCACACTCCCTGACCTCGGCGGAATGAATCTCTTCCATAGCCTGGGCTGTATATCGGGAATCGCACAAAAACCAAGCCGCCTCACGGGCTACCAGCAATGCTCCCTCGGATCCGCTGAATCCGCACAGATAGCGGATATTCCTGAGATCGGTGAACAGCACCGCTTTAAGAGAATCTTCTTCAAAGAACATATTCAGACGAGAGCGCCTGTTTTTTAGCATAAATGAAACCCTGACTACAAACTGTTTTTACGTAATGTGAAAAAAACTGGCTAGATGGACCATTGATATTTATGCATTTTTAACGTAATTAAATAACGCTCGCAAGCCAAGCAGGTAGCTGTCACTACCAAATCCGCAGATTTGGCCAACCGCAACCGGGGCAATCATGCTGGTATGCCTGAATGTTTCACGACGATGAATATTGGAGAGATGTACCTCAACACAGGGGATCCCTACAGCCGAAAGGGCATCCCTGATTGCGATACTGGTGTGGGTATACGCGGCAGGATTGATCAGTACGCCATCACAATCCTGTGCAGCGCTCTGGATCGAATCGATCAGCTCCCCCTCGGTATTGGACTGAAAAAATGACAACTCACATCCCAAATCAACAGACAGACTCTCTAGTGAGCGATTAATATCAGCAAGTGTTTGACTGCCGTAAATTCCGGGTTCGCGTTTTCCAAGCATATTTAGATTGGGGCCGTGCAGTACCAGAAATTTCATGGTTAAGAAAGCTCCCGTAATACTTCAAACGATTTGAGTTTGAGCATATAGCGCCCCTTGCCGATATTTCCATCGCGGCTCATTATCAGAGCGGCAAAAAGATCATCGTTTAAAACTCTGACAACAACGCAAGTACGGGAAGTTGAAATGGAAACCTCTTCAAGGTCACCCATTCTTATTACGTCAACAGCTCGCTTGATTTCTTTAAGTACCGTTGCATATTCAACTGAAAGAAGTTGCATGTCAAACTCAGACTGTTCAACAGTTACTTCATCAAT
>JBAYTT010000204.1:0-7285 GCA_041675485.1 Pelobacteraceae bacterium
ACAGAAGTCGAACTCCGAACTTTTCTGGTTGTAGATGGAAACACCGGTCACATCCGACGGCAGCAGGTCGGGGGTGAACTGGACCCGCTTGAAGTCGAGGGAGAGCGAACCGGCAATGGCCCTCGCCAGCATGGTCTTGCCGAGGCCGGGGACATCCTCTATGAGCAGGTGGCCGCGGCAGAGCAGGGTGATGATTGCCAGCTCGATCACCTCGCGCTTGCCGACTATGACCTGTTCAATATTTTCCGCCAGTGCGCGGAGGGCTTTCTGGATACGGGGATCAGCCATGGTTTTTGGAGCTCCTGTCGATATTTGGCCATATTGATTCCGGACGGTTACGGATTTTCAAGTTCTCTTTTACCCCTCATACTCCGAACCGCCAAAGGCGAGGACCGGGAAAAAGATCATCGGGAGAAAGACGAGGCCTACCCCGAACAGTTCGCTTCTTCCGAACTTTTTGGCCAGGGAGAGCATGGCAAACAGATAGATCACGATACCGACCAGCGGTACGAGCAGCAGGAACATCCACCACCCCGGTTTGCCGGAGATTTCCATCATGACATACATGTTGTAGAACGGTATCAGGCATTTCCAGCCGGCCTGACCGGCCTTTTGGAAGACGATCCACTGGCCGGCGATAATCAGGATGCAGACCGCCAGGGTTACCAGCAGCAGGATAATCGGAAAACCGCCCTGTTGCGGCATCGGGGTGCCGCCCTGCTGCGGCATGGCGCTCTTTTGCATCTCAAGCGCCTTTTTCATAAGATCGGGATCTTTTTTTAGCATGGCTTCGGTCATCATTTTCACCGCTTCCTGCTTCCTCCGCTCAAGTTCGGCCTTGTCAGGAGGGGATGCGGAGCCGGAGGGCGCTGCCGCAGTGGCAGCCGGTTGTGGCGGTTCTGTTGCCGTGGCATCGGGGGCGGGAGCGGGCGGCGTGACAGGCTTGGCCGCTGGTGTTGCGACAGCCGGTGTAGACGCAATAGCTGCTTTTGGTGCAGGAGCTGCGGCAGCAGGTGTTGCTGCAGCCTTGGCACCTGCAGCAGCTTTGCGGTGTTGTGGACGGGAAGATGAACCGGTTTTCGGGAAGGTGCGGCGCAAGTCGATTTCGCCTGGATTAAATTCGGCAATGATATCCCGGTTGACCTTGACGAATACCTTGCACCCCTTTCGCCATGCCGATTCGCTGTCGATGATGCCGCCATCCTTCAGGTACACCTGCTTGCCGAGGCAGACCCCCGCCAACATCAACCACATGAACAGAATCAGAACCAGATGCCGCACAAACACATTCATTGCTGTCTCCTTTACCGCTGTTTTGGAATTGCCTTGTCATCCCGTGCGTAAACGAGCCTCAGAGTTGAACTCAGTAAGTATTTGTCAGGATTTTGTCGGAATATGTCGCATGATCGGGGTGAAGTCAACGGATTATTATAAGAATGCACTTATAAAAATGTCCGGTTTTTCAGATGGTGTGCATTACATATGACTATTCTCAATTCATTGGTGACTCCTCAAGTAAAGGTATCCAGTTTGCAACATAAAGCTGATATGGTAAGCTGAAGCAGTGATGTGACATTAATGAATTCAGGAGGTATGCCATGCTGGAGATTCTGGAAAAAGCAGTTTTGACGACAATCGGTGTTGCGGCAATTACGCAGAAGAAGGCTGAGGAGCTGGTGGCAGAAATGAAAGACCGCTTCAAGCTGAGTGAAGAGGAAGGAAAGAACCTCGTCGACAGGATCCAGAATATTGCAAAAGAGAGCAGGGAGAAAGTCGGGGAGATGGCCGAGGTCGAGGTTCAAAAAGTCGTAGACCGATTGGGTTTGGTTTCCCGTGATGAATTCGACCGGCTTGCCAAGCGGGTTCAGGAATTGGAATCGCGCGGAAACGTCTAGCATGCTCACGTTTCTGAAAATCAACCGCAACATCCGCAGTATCAGACGCTATCTGAACATAGTTCGTGTACTCAGCACGTATGGCTTTGATCAGGCTCTTGAGGTGATGGGGCTTGCCGATGTTGTTGCGCGAAGCCGGAAGTTGTTTCGCAGCTCAAAACTCGATATAGCCAGACTTACGGCCGCCGAGCGGATGAGGCTTGCCCTGGAGGAACTCGGGCCGACTTTTATCAAGTTGGGCCAGATCCTCTCGACCAGGCCGGATGTCATCCCGCAGTCGTTTGTGCGGGAGTTTGAAAAACTGCAGGATGATGTCCCGAGTTTTCCGTTTGAAGCGGTGCTTGCCCAGATATCAACCGAGCTGGGAGGCCCCGTCGAGCAGTTTTTCGCGGAGATCGATCCCGTGCCGCTGGCAGCCGCGTCGATTGCCCAGGTGCATCGAGCCCGTTTGAAGAGTGGTGAGGATGTGGTCATCAAGGTGCGCCGCCCCGGCATCGTCGAGATTGTCGAGTCCGACATCAGTGCTCTGGTCGCGCTGGCCGGCCTTGCTGAACGTCATGTGTCCGGCAGTGAACTGTATGACCCTGTCGGCGTTGTGCGTGAATTTGCGCGGACAATCCGCAGGGAGATGGATTTTTCACGCGAAGCACACACCATCGAAAAATTCCGCGACAATTTCGTAAAAACACCCTGGATGTATTTCCCCCATGTGTATTGGGAACAGACATCCCGTGCTGTCCTGACCATGGAATACGTTGCGGGGATAAAGGTTTCCGATCGGGAAACACTCATTGGTCAGGGGCTTGATGGTACACTGATCGCCCGTCGAGGGGCGGATGCGTTTCTTGAAATGGTGCTCAAACATGGATTCTTTCATGGCGATCTTCATCCCGGAAATGTTCTGATCCTTCCCGGCAACGTTATCTGCCTGCTTGATTACGGGATTGTCGGACGGTTGGATGAAGGGCTCATAACCTTCCTGACGGACATCCTTTCGGCCATTGTCAATCGGGATATGGACGAGGTGGTTTCTCTGCTGCTCTTTGCCGGTGATATCTCGGACAGTCTGGACATCCGTGCCCTTAAAAGGGATCTGTTCAATTTTATCGACGGGTACTATGAAATTCCCCTCAAAGAGATTGAAGTGGGGCGCATGTTGATGGAGTTCATTGAAATCATCACCCTCTACAGCATCAGGATTCCGCCCGACCTGATGCTGTTGGCCAAGTCGCTGGTGCTGATCGAGGGGATGGGGCGGGCGCTTGACCCGGCCTTTGATATGGTGGAACATCTGCGCCCCTTTATCGTGAAGGCGATTCGTCAAAAATTATCCCCCCTGCGGATTTCGCGTGATATAAACCAGATCCTTGCTTCATATCTGAACCTGGCGCGCAACATTCCCCGTGACCTGAAAGAGATCATCAACCGTATCAACCGTAACAAGTTCAAAATTGACCTTGAACACCGTGGTCTGGACAAATTCACTGCCGACTTCGACCGGTCCATCAACCGCCTTTCAATCAGTATGATCCTGGCCGCCACGATCATCGGCTCGTCAATCATCATGCAGACCGATAAAGGTCCAAAGTTCATGGATTTTCCGGTGTTTGCTTTTCTGGGATATTCCGTGGCGGGGCTTGTCGGGCTCTGGCTGGTTTATGCGATAATCCGTTCCGGCAGGATGTAAAAGGTGTCCTGGATGCAATCATCAGCAGATCCCCTTTAAACAGTTCCGACACGGAAAGCCACCATGACCGATAGATCCATACGAAAGAGGAACATAAACCAATGGATTACCCTTGGCAAAATCCTGCTCATACTGGGAACGCTGCTCGCCATAAACAGTTATCAGGAATATGGCCGTACCGGCTCGCGTGAAAATGAGCATCTGCTTACCCAGACCCGGATTATTCAGGATAATCTTTCCTGGAATCTGGGATCCCTCAATAAAGTACTGGTCACCCTGCAGCGGGACCCTGCCATCCTTGACTTTAACGCCTCCTACAACCAGCGTCTCAAGGATCTTGCCGATGCCATGCCAGGGGGGCGTACCATTCTTGTTATGGATGCAGAGGGCACCATCAGGATCTCCAACAGGCCGGAACTGATCGGCATGAACGTGAAAGAACGGGACTATTTCAAGACCGCCCGGCATCAAGCCGATCCGGAAATGCTGTATGTATCCCCCCCCTTCAAGTCAGTTCTGGGGCCGTATGTTATTAACCTGGTTCGCGTTATTCCCGGACCGGGAGGCGGGTTTGCCGGTCTTGTCAGTGCGACACTTGCCCCTGAATATTTCACGACTCTGCTTGCTTCAGTGAATTATGAAAAAGATATGTGGACCGCCCTGGCACATGGCGACGGGAAACAGTTTCTGATGACGCCCGCCCGCGAAAATATGACCGGTGTGGATATCGCGAAGCCAGGCTCCTTCTTTACCCGGCACCGTGAGAGCGGGAAAACGGAAACTGTGATGACCGGTATTGTGTATGCAACCGGTGAAAAGCGGATGATGGCGCAGCGTACCATACAGTTTTCGCATCTGAAAATGGATAAACCGCTGGTTGTTGCCGCCAGCAGGGATCTTGCGACGATCTATGCAACGTGGCAAAACGATGTGATAACCCATGGAGGAGTATTCGCGCTGTTTTGCATTATTGCGTCGTTTGCCTTGCGACTGTTCCAAAAGCGTCAAAATGAGCTTGAGCGAAATGAAGAGGCGTTGGAGGAAAATGAACGCTTCATGCGAACATTGACCGACATCATACCCGGCATGGTGGGATACTGGACCAGTGAGTTGCGGTGCGGCTTTGCCAACATCGCCTACCTGGAGTGGTTCGGCAAGACGCAGGAACAGATGCGCGGCATCCATATCCGCGACCTTATGGGGGAAGAACTGTTCAGCAGGAATGAACCGTACATCCGTGCCGCCCTGCGGGGCGAACGGCAGCGCTTTGAGCGCACCCTGATCAAGGCAGACGGGAGCACCGGCTATACCTGGGCCCACTACATTCCCGACATGTATGGGACCGTGGTGAGGGGGTTCTTCGTGCTGGTATCCGATATTACCGAACTCAAACAGGCGCAGTTGCAATTGGAGCAGTTGAATACGGAACTGTCCCGGCGAACCGTTGAAGCCGAGGCTGCCAACAATGCCAAGTCCGAGTTTCTTGCCAATATGAGCCATGAGATCCGCACTCCCATGAATGCAATCATCGGTTTGACCCGCCTGGTTTTGGAGAGCGAGCTTACCCCCAGGCAGGGTGAATTCCTGAGTACCGTCTACAGCTCTTCCCAAGCTTTGATGGACATTCTTAATGAAATCCTGGACTATTCCAAGATAGAGGCGGGATGTATTGAACTCGATCAGGAACCGATGAATCTTGAGGGACTGCTCAGGAACACCGCTGACCTTTTCAGCGCCCGGATTAGCGAGAAAGGCCTTACCCTCGAATGGGAAATCGCCCCGGAAACTCCTGCCGTGGTGATCGGTGATCCGTTGCGCTTTTCGCAGGTTCTGAACAATCTGGTTGGCAACGCGGTCAAGTTTACCGAGACGGGGCATCTTCATATAACCCTGCAGACGGAGAAGATTGAGGGTGACATCATTACCCTGCGGTGCGCCGTGCGGGATACCGGCATCGGTCTGTCGCCGGAACAGTCGGAGCGCCTGTTTCATCCCTTTACCCAGGCTGACGGAACCATCAGTCGCCGCTTCGGCGGCACCGGTCTTGGGCTTGCAATCTGCCATAAACTGGTTGGGTTGATGGGCGGGGATATTACTGTTTCCAGTCAGGAGGGAGATGGTGCTACCTTTGTATTCACCATTCAGGCCGCATTGGCGCCGGCAGGCACCCAGGCGCCTGTCAGGAATGTCATGAAAACTGATGTTGGAATACCGGTGATCGCCCGAAGGCCCGAGGCGTTTGGCGATCGGACGGGGCGGGACAAAGACGATACCCGCGCCCTTCTAGCCGAGTTGACCGCCTATTTGCTCGAGCATGAGTTGATCCCTGATTAT
The DNA here is from genome assembly GCA_041675485.1 of Pelobacteraceae bacterium. GTDB lineage: Bacteria > Desulfobacterota > Desulfuromonadia > Geobacterales > Pseudopelobacteraceae > JACRCG01. Next base: position 5,917 of record JBAYTT010000204.1, read on the forward strand.
CTGATGCAGAAGCTGCGCTCTTTTGCAGAAAACAATGCCTCTCCCGAGATCGAGGCACTAACGGCTACTCTGATGCGTCAAATGAATCGTTTTGACCATGCCGGCGCCCTGAAGAGCGTTACCTCTTTGACAGAATTTCTTGATCAGGAGTTGTCCTCATGATTACCAGTCCGGTTCTGAGTTCGGATCCCAAACCGTTAATTCTGCTGGTTGACGACGTGCCGACCAATTTGCACCTGCTGGCCGCCTCTTTAAGGGGGGAGTATCGCATCAAAGTGGCAACCAGCGGCCCTTCCGCGTTGGATCTGGCAAGCCGCGAAGACCGTCCCGACCTTATCCTGCTGGATGTCATGATGCCGGGCATGAACGGCATCGAAGTGCTGCGGCGGCTGCGAACCAATCCGGAAACCAGTGAAATACCGGTTATCTTTGTCAGCGCCGATTCTTCGGAACAGAGTCAGCTCGATACACTCGAACTCGGGGCGGACGATTACCTTAACAAGCCGGTGGTAAACTCCATATTGCAGGCGCGTGTTCGTAATCTGCTGCAGCGTAAACGGGTCGAACAGCAACTGAGGCTGGCTGCCCATGTGTTTGAGCATAGTGGCGAAGCCATTCTTATAACCGATCACACCAACAGGATCATCGAGGTTAATGCGGCTTTTACGAACCTTACCGGCTATTCTCCGGAGGACGTAAAGGGAAAGGATCCCAAAATACTTGCCTGCGGTCGAACCACCCGGGACGAATACATTGCCATGTGGCAGGATATAAATAGCAAGGGGATCTGGAAAGGAGAGTTGTGGGATCGACGCAAGGATGGCGGTATCTATCCGAAGCTGTTGACCATTTCGGTGGTGCGCAATCATCGGGGGGGAATCGAATTTTATATCGGCAGTTTTGCCGATATAACCGAACAAAAAGCCGTTGAGGATCGCATCCGCCATATTGCCCATCATGACAATCTTACCGGACTGCCCAACCGGCTGCACCTTTCCGTAGTACTGGAACAGGACCTTGCCACGGCACGCAGGGAACAGACCGGTGTTGCCCTGATGTTCATCGATCTGGATCGTTTCAAGCTGATCAATGATACTCTCGGCCACAATATCGGTGATCTGCTCTTGATCGAGGCCTCCCGGAGACTGCAGGTTTGTGTGCGGGAAAGTGATATCGTGGCGCGGCTTGGAGGGGACGAATTCGTCGTTGTGCTGACCGGCATTGAGGTCGCTCTGGATGCCGCTTCAGTGGCACACAAAATTCTCCAGACGTTGGGACAACCCTACACAATCGAGGGAAACATTCTCCACTCCACACCCAGCATCGGCATCAGCAGCTTTCCGACCGACGGATCTGATGCCGAAAGCCT
>JBAYTT010000205.1:0-7268 GCA_041675485.1 Pelobacteraceae bacterium
CTCCAGCCGGTTTCCCGGATCAGCAGTTTCGTTGAAGACATCTGGGACGGTTACATTCAACTGGTCGATACTCATCGTGAAAATTTGCGGTTGCGGGAAGATATCCGCAGTCTCAATCTGCGCGTGCAGAAAGAAAATGAAACACTTCTGGCAAACCAGCGCCTTGAAAAGCTTCTTGATATGAAAAAGAGCATCAATTCGCCAACCATAGCCGCAACTGTTATCGGCGAAGATGTGACCTCATGGTTCAGGACCCTGGTAATCAGTCGCGGCAGTTCCAGTGGCGTTCGCGAAGGAATGGCGGTGATTTCCGCCGATGGCGTTGTCGGCCAGACAGTCAAAGTTACCTCCTCAACCTCGCGCGTACTTTTGCTGACTGATCACGCAAGCGGCATCTCAGCGACAATTCAGCGCTCGCGCGCTAGGGGGGTTGTAAAAGGCAAGGGCGAAATGCTCTGCACCCTTGAATTTACAACCCGCGAAGAAGACGTTAAAGTCGGCGATATCGTCATTACATCCGGAATCGGCGGAATCTTTTTAAAAGGCCTTCCGATTGGCGAAGTTACCATGGTCAAACGCGGAGAATACGGCATCTTTCAAACTGTATCGATTCGACCTGCAGTCAACTTTCCGCACCTCGAAGAAGTTCTGATCGTGCAGCGGGGTGGGTATGAATAGACGCGCCGCCCTGTTCTTATCTTTACTTGTCTTTGCATCAATTATCATCCAGGTGTCACTTCTTCCCGTCTTTGTACGGCCGCCCTTCAAGCCTGACCTGTTACTCGTCATAATGGTTTTCATCGCTTTGCGTGGATCGTTCGAGACGGGGGCACCTCTAGCCTGGCTGTTCGGCATGCTCGACGATGTTTTCAGCGGCTTGTACCTTGGCCTTAACGCCACGTCATTTCTGATTTCATTTCTCGTTATCAAGAGTGTGTCTGACCGTTTGTATGCGGACAGCGCCATTTTGTTCGTCTTGACTGTTTCCGGAGTAACTTTTGCCGTTTTTACGATAAACATGCTCCTGGTCGTCACGTTTACCGCGTCCCCCGGAATAGCCTACTCAATGCTTTCAGACGTAATCCCGCGGCTGCTGGTCAATGCATTTATCGCCTCAATTGTGACGGTATTCCCCGGATTTGACGGTCAAGTGGAAGCGCCATGAAGGAGCGTCGCTTCGTTCGGGAACTACTTGAGTCAAAACAACGCATACTGGTGCTGTCGTTTGTTGTCGGTATCGTATTTCTGTTCCTGGTAATCCGGTTATGGCACTTGCAGATTCTGAATACCGAAGATTATCAGACAATGTCGGAAAACAACCGGCTCCGTTTCGTGCCGATAGCCGCTTCCCGCGGGGCAATACTGGATCGCACCGGCAAAGTGCTGGTCAGCAACCGCCCTTCATTCAGTCTTGCAGTTGTACCTCAGGAAGTTAAGGATAAGGAGGCACTGCTCACGCTGCTTTCAAGCCTGCTGGGGCTTGATCGGGCAGAAATGGCTGAACGCTGGGAAAAGAACACGGGGCGGGCCAAATACTACCCTATCGTTCTCGCTTCAAACATCACCCGAGACCACGTTGAAATAGTTGAAGAAAATCGCTTGAGACTCCCCGGTATCGAGATTGAAATGAAACCGGTACGTGAATACACCAGCGGTCAACTCGCTGCTCATCTGCTTGGCTATATCGGTGAAGTTTCAGAAAAAGAGCTGAATTTGAAGGGATTCGAGGATTACAACCCGGGGGATTACGTAGGGAAAAACGGAATAGAACGCGCATTGGAAAAAGAGCTGCATGGCGGCGATGGCGGACGTCAGCTTGAGGTTGATGCGCGTGGCAGGGTTTTGCGGACTATCTCGGAGAGCTACCCAAGCGTCGGCAACAGTGTAATGCTGACGATCGATGAAGCGGTACAGAAGCAAGCCGAACGCGCTTTTGGCGAGCAAGCCGGCGCCGCGGTTGTCATGGATGTTACCAACGGCGAAATACTGGCTTTCGTCAGCAATCCCGGTTTTGATCCTTCACTTTTCAGCGGGAAATTACCGGCAGATATCTGGCAAGGGTATTTGGATGACAAGCGCCATCCACTTGAGAACAAGGCACTCAGCGGCCAGTATCCTCCCGGATCAACCTTCAAAATGATTACCGCTCTGGCAGGGTTGCAGGATAACATCATCAACGAATCGACATCGATCAATTGCAACGGCAGTTACGATTTGGGTACCTCCACGTTCAAATGCTGGAACAAAAAGGGACACGGTTCAACCAACCTGCGCAAATCCTTGCGGGAATCGTGTGACGTATTTTATTACCAGCTGGGCGAAAAACTTGGGGTAGACAAAATTGCTGCCGCGGCTCAAGCCTTCAAGTTAGGGGCACCTCTCGGCGTCGAGCTGTTGAACGAACGAAGCGGACTCATACCGACCTCGGAGTGGAAGCAGAAGCGCTTCGGAAAACGGTGGTATCATGGTGAAACCCTTCCGGTTGCGATCGGACAGGGCGCCGTTCTTTTGACCCCGATTCAGTTGGCTTCCATGACGGCAACAATAGCCAATGAAGGCACGATATATCGCCCCCATCTTGTTAAGCGGATTGTTGATGCGGACGGAAAGACCCTTCAGGAGACAAAACCCGAAATCATAGGAACCGCTTCATTTTCCAAAGAATCGTTCCGGCTTGTCAAGCAAGGCATGCTGGCAGTCGTCAATGAACCGGGAGGCACCGGTTCGGCAGCGAGACAGTATGATGTCAAAGTGGCTGGTAAAACCGGCACATCACAGGTAGTCAAACTGCGCGACAGCAAAATGGGCACCCCCTACCAATTTCGGGATCACGCCCTGTTTGTAGCATTTGCACCTTTTGAAAAACCCGAAATAGCAGTTGCTGTCGTCGTCGAACATGGGGAACATGGCGGCGCCGCCGCAGCTCCTATTGTCAGCAGAATACTGAGAGCGTATTTTGACGGCAAAAAACCTCCTCGCAGTGAAGCGACAGGTTCATCAAAGGAGCAGGACGCTGATGAGGCTGAAGAGACTGAGGAACAATATGAAAAAACGGAGCCTGCCGTCGTGAACGAACCTCGCATCAATGGAGGTGCCGTTCATGATTGACCGTCGGCTCCTGACCAACATTGACTGGGTTCTGGTCGGACTGGTTGTAACCGTCTGTCTGCTCGGGATTTTGAATATCTACAGCGCGACAACACCCTACAAGGTTATCGGAACAGCTTACTATATCAAACAATTTTACTGGATGCTGGTAGGAATGATCATCTCGCTGATCGTATGCAGCCTTGATTATCACATCCTTGAAGACCTCTCCTATTGGTTTTACGGACTATTGATACTTCTGTTGATTGCGGTGCTTATCGTCGGCAGACGTTCAATGGGAGCTACCCGCTGGCTTAACCTCGGTTTTATTAATATTCAGCCGTCAGAACTTATGAAGCTCGTTATAATTATAACGTTCGCCCGTTTTTTCAACAATTATCAATCGGTAGGCGGACTGACTGTCAGGGAAGTACTTATTCCCTTAGGGCTTCTGGCCATTCCGGCAGCATTGATTATGAAACAACCGGATTTGGGAACGGCGACCCTGGTCATACTGATTGCCCTCTCCATGGTCATGTACGTCGGTTTGCGCTGGTCAACCCTTGTCACATTTGTCTGCGTTACGATTCCAATGGCCTGGATCGGCTGGGCGTTCCTGTTGCGCCCGTATCAGAAAAACCGCGTCCTGGATTTCCTGAACCCTGAGCGATCGCGTCTCGGAAGCGGTTATCACATAATCCAAAGTAAAATAGCAGTCGGTTCAGGAGGCATCGCCGGAAAAGGCTTTGTCAAAGGAACACAGTCTCAACTCCGTTTTCTCCCGGAGCAGCATACCGATTTTGCTTTCTCCGTTTTTGCCGAGGAGTGGGGCTTTATCGGCTGCCTTCTGCTCATCGTCATCTACCTTTCACTGGTGCTGTGGGGACTCAACATTGCCCGGCGCTGCAACGACCGTTTTGGCGGCTTGCTTGCAGTAGGCGTCACGGCCATGCTCTTCTGGCATATCGTCATCAATATGGGGATGGTGATCGGCCTGTTCCCCGTAGTTGGCGTTCCGCTGCCGTTTTTTTCCTACGGAGGCACTTCCATGATCACCTCAATGGTCGGAATCGGCTTGTTGCAGAATATCAGCATGCGGCGTTTCATGTTCTAATCAGATCACCGGCATTCAAAAGCCCCGCTTCAAACTGGAGCAGGGCTTGCTTATGAAACGAGTTTTTACCTCAGGAAATCCCCTAAATTATTTCAACTTTTAAAATTTGTTCTTCAAAATCAACTACCCGTACACGATCACCTACATGCAGGGCCTCATTGGAGTAGCAGCTCCATTCATCAGCTTTGAGAACCGGATTACGAAACTTGACAATTCCACGTCCAAAACTGTCTTCCGTACCGCGAATGATTATGCCGGACTCACCGATGATCCCCTCTTTCAACTGCCCTGAATGGGTAGGATCACCCTTTGGCTTCAGATACTTGAACCACATCGCCGTAAAGCAAATCGATGCAAACAACCAGAGCGCACCCTGTACTGCAAGAGGAAAACCTGGCCAAAAGCCATTAAATGCCCCGACAACCAGCGCTCCCAGTCCGAACCAGATGACCGTAAAAGAAGGAAAGATCAAGTCCAGTCCGATCAGACAAAATCCTGCAACAATCCAGTACCACCATTCGATCTGCATAGGTAACCTCGCCAGCGAGTAACTTATATTCTGAAGTATATCAGATTTTACATTCAATGGAACAGCTCGGCGATGCGGAGAAAGTCGTACACTCTCTGCTGAATTCGGAATTTATTTTGAAGATCTGTACAGTGAAATTGCTGATTTATTAATGGCAAAAACCGGGAAAGAGACGTTAACTTTTCAGGATGAAAAATTAAAATGGATGTTTTGCGGATAATTTTCAAAAAAAGGGGTTAGCTTTTGGCTAACCCCTTGAATTTGTTTGGTGGAGCTGAACAGGATCGAACTGTCGACCTCTTGACTGCCAGTCAAGCGCTCTCCCAGCTGAGCTACAGCCCCACAAAATGAACCGTTTATTTAACAAACTAAACATGACGTGTCAACGTTTTTCTGACATCTTCCAAAGTAAACCCAGCCACCATCACCTTGACGGCCACTGTACATCCGTTGTATAGGTTCTGTAACATCTCATATACAAACAGTTTCTTATTCGGAAACTCAGGAGTTTCATAATGCCACACACAGACCTTACCTGGAACACCGCACTGCTCTACCCTGCCCCCGATTCACCGGAACTGGAAGCCGACCTCGGTTCGTTCGAACAGCTTGCCAGCGATTTTCGGAATACTTATTTTGAAAAAGTAGCCACTCTGGACAGCACGGCATTGCTGAACGCGATCCGAGAGTACGAGGCACTGCAAACCCGCATGGCCAAACCGTTCTGCTATGCCCACCTGCTGTTCGCCTCCGACTCGGGCAACGAGACATACCGGGCTCTTTCCATGCGCTGCTCCGAACTGGGCAACCGTCTTTCACAGCAGCTATTATTTTTCGATCTCGAATTGATGGCACTGGACGACGACCGTATTGCCGAGTTCCGGGCACTCCCCGAAGCAGTCGCGTACCTTCATTTTCTGGAAGGAATCCGTAAATTCCGTCCCCACACGCTGAAAGAAAATGAAGAACGGCTCCTGACCCGCAAGGAACTGACCGGCGTACGGGCCTTCACCAAACTGTTCGATGAACTCTCCGCCTCATTCAGCTATCAGATGGAGATGGACGGCGAAATGAAGGAGTTTACCGGGGAAGAACTGCTTTCGATGCTGCATCACACCTCTGCCGATGTCCGCTTCCGGGCGCTGACAACCTTCCTGGAACGCCATGGCGAGCATGGCATCGTATACAACGCAGTGTTCAATAACGTAGCACTCGACCATGGTCAGGAGATGGAACTGCGCAATTATCAGACGCCGATCCAGCCAACCAATATTGGCAATGAAATTCCGGACGAAGCGGTCGAACACCTGATGAGCGTCACCGAAGCAAATTACGGCCTGGCCCAGGAGTATTTTCGCATCAAGGCCGGCATGCTCAAGATGGACAAGCTGCGCAACTGCGACCTCTACGCCCCGGTTGCCGAGGTTGAGCGCGCCTATTCGTTTGATGAAGCCCGTGAAATGGTGGTTGATTCCTACCGCGACTACTCTCCCGAATTCGGCGATATCGTCGAGGCCTTTTTCACCGAGCGGCGCGTCGATGTCCTCCCCCGCACCGGAAAATCGGGAGGCGCCTTTGCCATGGGAATTTCACCGCAACTGCCGCCGTTCCTGCTATTGAACTACACCGGCACCCTGCGCGACCTGGCCACCATCGCCCATGAGGCGGGACATGGTCTGCACTTCGTCGTTGCCCAGAAGCAGAGCGCGCTGAACTACCACGCGCCGCTGCCGCTGGCCGAAACTGCCTCCGTGTTCGGCGAAATGCTGCTGACCCGCCGTCTGCTGGATAACGAGCAGGATCCGCAGGTGCGCCGCTCGCTGCTCTGCGCCAAAATCGAGGACATCATCGCCACCACCTTCCGCCAGACAGTGCTGACCCGCTTCGAGCTGCGTCTGCACAACGAGCGAGCCAACGGACTGCTGTCCAATGACCGTATCGCCGATATCTGGCTGGAGGAGAACGGCAAACTGTTCGGCGATGCAGTCGAAATGATTCCCGCCTACCGCTGGGGGTGGAGCTATATCAGCCACTTCATCCACAGCCGCTTTTACTGCTATTCCTACACCTTTGCCGAATTGCTGGTACTGGCGCTGTTCCGTAAATACCGTGAAGACGGCGACGCCTTTAAACCGGGCTATCGTGCTCTGCTGGAATCGGGCGGTGCACTGTCGCCTGCCGACACGGCACGTCTCGCCGGGATCGACATTACCGACAGCGGTTTCTGGCAAAAGGGATATGACGTGTTAGCCGAGTTGATTGAAGAACTGAAGCTGATTGCTTAAATCACAGCGTTAAGGATTTTTCTATGGCCGGACAAGAAAAAGAGCTTCTGGAAGCACTTACCAGCTCACGTATTCTGACGTCGATGATAACACCGGCTGTGCTGATATCGGCGTGCGGCACGCTGATATTCTCCACGTCGGCCCGCCTGGGGCGTATCTTTGACCGGGTCAACGTCATGAAAGGGGAAATTGAAGCGATTATAACGGGGAAAATTTCGTTTCCGGAAGAGCGGTTGGTTCATCTGCAGGGGCA
>JBAYTT010000206.1:0-7267 GCA_041675485.1 Pelobacteraceae bacterium
AGAGATGGCATTCCGGCTCTATGACCCCTGTTTTTCCTGTGCCACCCACAATCTCCCCGGCAAGATGCCGCTGAGCGTGTCGCTGCGCGACCGCCAGGGCGGGCTGCTGCGGGAGATGCGGAGGAAGGGATGAGGGTGCCGGCGCAGGGGGAAACCGTTATCATAGGGATGGGAAATCCGCTTCTCTCCGACGATGGTGTCGGGATTGCCGTTGCCTATGCCGTGGCGGAGCGTTTGAAGCAGCGCATGTATCTGACCGTGACGGAGCTGCATACCGGCGGAATCAGGCTGATGGAAGCGATGGCCGGTTTCAAAAAGGCCGTGGTGGTAGATGCCATGCTGAGCGGTGCTCCTCCCGGTACAGTGCAACGTTTTGATCCCAAAGATTTTGTCACGACAAAAAACACTTTTTCCAGCCACGATACCGATTTTGCCACGGCCTATGATCTGGGGCGGATGGCAGGTGTGCCGTTGCCGGAGCAGGTTTCTTTCTGGGGGATAGAGGCCCGGGAGTTTGACCTGTTTGGCGAACGGTTTACCGACGAGGTTGCCGCGGCGGTGTCAGGTGCGGTGGACCGGATTGTTGCGCAGATTACGGAATGGGAGGCGGGAGCATGAAGATTGGCATCTATTTTTGTAACTGTGGCAGCAACATCGCCGAAAAAATCAGCTCCGCAGCGGTCGTCGGAGCTGCCGCATCTTTTCCGGATCATCCGTATGTCGAAATTGTGGATTTTATCTGCTCGGAGGAGGGCACGCTCCGCTTCGAGGAAAGCCTGAAGTCGGAACAGCCGGATCGGGTGGTGGTGGCCGCGTGCTCTCCACGCGACCATGAAGCCACGTTTCGTCGTTGTATGGCCAATGTGGGGATGAACCCCTATCTGATGCAGATGGTCAACATCCGGGAGCAGATCGCCTGGGTGACGGAAGATCCGGCGATTGCTACCGAAAAAGCCATATCTGCCATTCGGGGGGCGGTCTGCCGGGTCAGGTTGCAACAACCGCTGGAAAAGAAACAGTTGGAGGTATGCCCCGATGCCCTGGTAATCGGCGCCGGTCCGGCCGGAATGAAAGCGGCCCTGTCGCTGGCCGAAGCGGGGCGGCAGGTAACGCTGGTGGAACGGTCACCGTTTATCGGTGGTCTCCCGGTTCGCTTCGAGGAGCTCTTCCCCGCCCTGGAGTGCGCTCCCTGCATGCTCGAACCGTTGATGGGCGATCTGCTTCATGGCAACGCTGCCGGAAATATTGAGCTGATGACCCTGTCGGAACTGGTCGGGGTGACCGGTTTCTACGGCAACTTCATCGCCAAAATACGGCAGAAGGCACGCCACGTATCGCTGCACGAATGTATCGGCTGCGGCGAGTGCGTGGAGGCCTGCCCCGCAGGTACCAGGAATATATTCAACAGTAACGCCAGTGAGCGTAAGGCGATCGATTTTGCCTTTGCCGGTGTCCTGCCGAATGCTCCTTTCCTGCTGGAGGATGTCTGTGTCCGTTCAAGGGGTGACGAATGCACCGCTTGCAAAGACGCCTGTCCGATGGGTGTGGATGTTATCAATCTGGAAGAGCTGGAAACGGTTGTGGAACGCACGGTCGGATCCATAATTCTGGCCACCGGTGCCGGATTGTATGATGTCTCCAAGGTGCCTGGGCTTGGTATGGGGACGTTCCCGGACGTCTATGATGCGCTGCAATTCGAACGGATGCTGTCGTCCACCGGACCGACCGGCGGAGAAATAGTGACTGCTGCTGGCAACGCCCCGTCATCGGTAGCGATCATCCATTGTGTCGGAAGTCTCGATGATGCGCATAAGCCGTACTGCTCCGGCATCTGCTGCCAGTATGCCTTCAAGTTCAATCACCTGATTACGGCGAAACTCCCCGGGACAGCCATTACTCATTATCATCGCGAACTGGTTGTGCCGGGCAAGGAGGCGCACACACTGTTCCAGCATGCCGCCAGGAACAAAAACTCCATCTTGAAACGATACGACGACATTGCAGATCTTGCGGTCACACGGGATGGTGACGGAGGACTCCAGGTAAGCGCCAAAGGAGAAGGAACCCCCGCGGATATGATTATTCTCTGTCCGGCAGTGACTCCAGCGGAGGGTGCCGGCACCCTTTCCGCCTTGTTGGATGTGAGCCACGATTCATTCGGTTTCTTCAGGGAACTTCACGGGCGGATGGATGCGGCACAGAGCAGCATCAAGGGGGTTTATCTGGCCGGTGCCTGTCAGGAACCGATGGATATCCGGACGGCGATGCTGGAAGGAATGGCGTGCGTCGGTTATACCCTGGCCGGGCTTCAGCCGGGGCGCACCATAGAGATAGAGCCCATCAACGCGGAGGTTGACGAGACTCATTGTGCCGGGTGCCGCCTCTGTATTTCAGTCTGTCCGTACCGGGCCATATCATTCGATACGGAGAAGAATGCTTCCCGCATCAACGCCGTGCTCTGCCATGGCTGCGGAACCTGCGTGACCGCGTGTCCGGCCGGAGCCATCACCGGCCACCATTTTACCAGCGCCCAGATCATGGCCGAGATGGAAGGAGTACTGAAATGACAGCAGAGGGAATATTTGAGCCTAAAATTATCGGATTCCTCTGTAACTGGTGCTCTTATGCCGGAGCAGACAAGGCGGGAGGGATGCAGCATCCGTATCCTCCCAATGTCCAGGTCATTCGGGTCATGTGCAGCGGCAGGGTCGATCCGCAGTTCATTCTTTCTGCCCTTGTAAAAGGTGCCGACGGTGTTATAATTCTCGCGTGCCACCCCGGAGACTGCCACTATAAAGAGGGGAACTGCCGCGCCCTGCAGCGCCACAGCATGTTAAACCTGATGCTGGAACAGCTGGGAGTCGAAAAGGAGCGCTGTCGGTTGGATTATGTTTCAGCGGGAGAAGGAGATAAATTCAACCGGGTCATCCACGAAATGGTTGATACCGTTCGTGCGCTGGGGCCGCTGTTATTGACGCAGGAAAGTTGTTCTTCCGATTCATACGATGTTCCGAATACTTCTGTTCCAGTACCATAGAAAATAAACCACAAGAGGAGATACGTTATGGCTGTTTCAGTACTCGATGCACGAGGGCTCAAATGCCCTCAGCCGACACTCAAGATCACCGTCCTGTCGATCAAGATGAAGCCGGGCGATGTCCTTGAAGTAGTGGCCGATTGCCCTACGTTTGAAAAGGATGTGCGCGATTGGTGCTCCCGTGCAAAAAAGACCCTTTTATGGGTCAGGGAAGAAGGGGCTGCAAAGAAGGTGCAAATCCAGTTCTGATCGTTGTTCCAACTTATAAAAAGGAAGTACCGTCTTGAGCATTCAAACAGCAGCTGTCGCGGCAAAATTGAAAAAAATCCGCGAGGCCTACATAAAACAGCTTCCCGCACAACTTGAAGGTATCCGTTCCTCTTACTCGGAATTTGTTCTGGGAGAAAAAGGAAATGCACCGCTGGAAGATCTTCATCGACGCATTCACACCATGAAAGGGGCGTGCGCTTCGTTCCGGCTGAGTATGTTGAGTTCGGTCGCCATGGTGGGGGAGCATCTTGCATCCGAGGCGATGAAGAGTGCAACTCCTCCCGACAGACAGTGGCACCAGAAAATGCAGGAACAGTTCACCCGGATTGAACAGGAAATTTCCGCAATAGATCCGCTGCAGGGAATGGAACTGCAGATTCAGGAACTGGCAATTGCGGCTGAGGAAACTACTGAAAGAGAACGTAAGGTTGTGTATCTGTGTGATGACGATTCGTTTCAGCGCCTGACACTGGCAACACAGATAGGCTGCTTCGGTTTCGAGGTAATTTCTTTTGGCGAAACGGAACAGCTGGCCAATGCCGTGCAGAGCGCCCCACCCGACGCAATCGTAATGGATATAATCTTTCCCGGCAGGCCGCTTGGAGGAGCTGACGTCGTGCGAACCATTCAGGCCGGGCGCACGAACCCGGTTCCAACGGTCTTCATCTCCTCCCAGGGTTCGCTCGAATGCCGCTTGTCGGCCGTGCGTGCCGGGTCCAGTGCCTATTTCGTAAAACCGGTCAACATGACCGAACTCTGCTCGACTCTCAGTCTGCTCACTTCTGCGGTGAAACCGGAGCCGTATCGGGTCATGATCGTTGATGACGACCCGCAACTGGCCGATTACCATGCCTTGATACTGCAGGAGGCGGGAATGCTCACCCAGACCGTAACTGATCCGTTGCAGATTATGGTGCCGTTGTTCGAGTTCAAGCCTGACCTGGTCTTAATGGATATGTATATGCCCGGCTGCAACGGCATGGAGCTGGCCAAGGCAATTCGGCAGAACGGAGCCTATTTCAGCCTCCCAATCGTGTATCTCTCCAGTGAAACCGATACGGACAAACAGCTTCAGGCCATGCAGATCGGGGGAGATGCGTTCCTTACCAAGCCGATAGAGCCTCATCGTCTGATTTCTTCAGTGGCTGCGCGAGCCGAGCGGATGAAAATCATCCGCTCCTATATGGTGCGGGACAGCATGACCGGTTTGTTCAACCATACCGCCACCAAGGAATACCTCGATGCGGCCATTGCCGATTGCCACCGGAAGCAGGAAGAGGTCTGCTTCGCCATGATCGATGTCGACAAGTTCAAGTTGGTGAACGACACCTATGGCCATCCGATCGGCGACCGTGTTCTGATTGCCCTTGCCCGCCTTATCAGGCAACGCGTGCGTAAAGCGGACACTGTCGGCCGATTTGGGGGAGAGGAGTTTGCTGTCATACTTCCCGGTTGCAGCCTCTCCGAGGCGGTTACTCTCCTTAACGAGTTGCGGGAGAGTTTTGCCGCCGTCACTTTTCAGGCAAAAGACGAAACCTTTTCATGCACCTTCAGTTGCGGCGTTGCTCCGCTCTCGCTCTACGGAGATGCGATCGCTCTTAACGCGGGGGCTGACGAGGCGCTCTATGCCGCTAAAGACGGCGGACGCAACATGGTTGTCGCAGCAAAGGGGCGATGACGGTTCGAATCGGAGTGCTGAGGGTGATCGTGGGGAGAGTACGGATGGTCAGGTGGTTGCGCTGGCCGCCAGCATCTCGGCGGCGTGTTTCAGGGCTGAATCGGTGATAGTCGTGCCAGCCAGCATGCGGGCCACTTCGCGGGTACGCTCATTCTTGTCGAGTTCGACTACGCGGGTGGTTGTCCGGCCGTCCGTGATCAGTTTTTCCACCCGCAACTGCTGATCGGCAAAAACCGCCACCTGTGGCAGATGGGTGATGCAGAGCACCTGTTGGCCAGCCGCGACGTTCTTCAGTTTTCTTCCGACCAGTTCCGATGTGGCCCCTCCGATGCCGGTATCGACTTCGTCGAACACCAGGGTCGGAACATCGCTGTCAGGCAACACCTGCTTGATAGCCAGCATTAGCCGGGACAACTCGCCGCCGGAAGCGATTCTGATCAGGGGGCGGGGGATTTCGCCCGGGTTTGGCGAGAAGAGAAACTCAACCCGTTCAAAGCCGCTCGAACGCGGTTCCACAAGCGATTCCAGCGCCGGTTCTATGATGGCACCTTTCATCGCCAGCTGGTGAGCTTCATTTTCCAGAGCATGTTTGAGCTTTGTTGCTGCGTCAATACGTACAACCGTAAGTTCTCCCCCCAGTTTTTTCAGCTCATCCGCCAGTTGGTCTCTCTCGGTTTCAAGGGTATGTCTGCTCTGCTCTCTGCCGTGCAATTGTTCGAGTTCGGCGTCGATTCCCGCCTTATAAGCCAATATCTCTTCAACCGTCGGAGCATACTTTTTTTTCAATCTGCCGATTTGATCAAGCCGGTCGTCAATCTGCTGCAGTGCAGCGGGGTCGGACTCGATGCGGGACGCGTAGTCGCGCAGGGTTATTGCTGCGTCCTCCAGTTGCAGATAGGCTCCTTCCAGCGAGGCGGCCGTATCCTGCAGTGAATGGTCTATGGCCGATAATTCAGCAATTGAGCTGGAGATGCGCCTCAGTTGCCCCAAAAGGGCTCCGTCACCGCCGTACAGTCGATCAAATGCTTCGCTGCTGGTCCCTCCCAGCTTTTCGGCGCTTGCCAGCAGCTGGCGCTGCTCTTCAAGCCGCTCCTCTTCACCGGTCTTCAGTCCCGCAGTGGCAATCTCTTCCGACTGGTAGGAGAGCAGATCAAGACGCCGCTCCGCCTCCCGTTCGGCATGTTCGAGTCCTGCAAGAAGGTCACGCACCGATGCCAACCGATTGAACAGATTTGTAAACTCCTGCCGCTTCCCTCCGCTATCAGCATAGCTATCCAGCAGGCGCAGGTGATTTTCCGGTTTGAGAAGGGTCTGGGAATCGTGTTGGCCGTAAATATTGATCAAGCGGGGGGCGATTTCAACCAGGAGGGCCAGCGTGGCCATGCCGCCATTGATGAAGATCCTGTTTTTCCCGTTTCGCGACAGGGATCGCTTGATCAGCAGTTCATCGGCTGCGTCGAATCCGGCTTCGCTCAGCTGCTGCTTGACGTCGGGCAGGGCAGAAATATCGAACAGCGCCTCGACGACCGCTTCCTCTTCGCCGGAGCGGATGAGGTCGCTTGAAGCTCGATTCCCCATGATCAGTCCGACCGCATCGATGATGATTGATTTGCCCGCTCCGGTCTCGCCGGTCAGCACGGTCAGTCCCGGTTTGAATGCGATCTGAAGGGCATCGATGATGGCGACGTTCTTAATGGTGAGATCGGTCAACATGGCGTATCAGCGTTCTCCCCACTTTAGTTTGGTTCTCAGAATCTCGAAATAATCACGGCTGCGTGACATAACCAGCGAGGTCGTCTTGAGCGCCTTGCGTACCTCGACCGAGTCACCTTCCCGTAATTCGAAACCAACTTGGCCATCCAGCGTCAGGTACACCTTGTCGTCGAAGGAGGAGGTCACCGTTATTGAAACGATCGACTCATCGGGGAGGACAATCGGGCGGTTAGTCAGGGTGTGCGGACAGATCGGCGTGATGACAATACAGCTCATCTGCGGGTGGATGATCGGGCCGCCAGCGGAAAGGTTGTAGCCGGTGGAGCCGGTTGGGGTCGAGACGATCAGGCCGTCGGCTTTGTACGTAGTGAGGAAATGCCGGTTCACCCTGGTTTCCAGATCAACGATCCGGGCCAGAGCCCCCTTGTTGATGACCACGTCATTCAGGACAGTGCATTTCTCAATGTCCTGCCCTTCGCGGTGAAGGGTCACTTCCAGCATCATCCGGTCCGAGACACGCGGATTCCCCTCCAGGCATTTTTCAAGGCGCGTGTACAGCTCTTCAACCG
>JBAYTT010000207.1:0-7110 GCA_041675485.1 Pelobacteraceae bacterium
CAGGGTGATGACAAGCCAAGGGCCAATTGAAAAAGTTCGGTATCTCTCATAGTGAGTCTTTGTGTAGCATTTTCAAGCATCAATCATCAAAAGGTTACCCACTTGCGGTAATGACGGGCCAAATGACGTAACACTGTCATGCCGAATTGTTTTGAGATCCACATCATGCGGATACCTGAAAAGCCCTTGAGAAATCAGGGGCTTTTCTTTGAGAATTTTCTGAGAACAGAGCTCTCCACAAAGCCTGTGGATAACCTGTTGACAGGGAGAACGGGACGCATAAATTATCGCGAATTATCAGGGTTTTTATCGCTTTGCATAACGAATAAGCACAGCCTGTAACTACCTGAAATTACGTGTCAATAGTTATTTTTGGCCGTATACGATCCTCATTAAAACCATCGTGTATCGATGTCATCAACGAAGACGTAACAGTGTGGATAACTTCAGGAAAAACTGGATAAAATTCTGCCGCTGACAGACCGTTATTTTTGAATCCATTTATTTTCATGGAAATACAGCCACTAATCTGCTAGAAGTTACAGGTCGTAACGATTCGTGATGAAATCAGCAAGATTCCATAGCTTTTCCAGTACGTTGATTGCTGTGTCCGCAAAGCTGTCGCATACGAAATATACTCCCTTACGAAAGGAAACCACGCATGTCCAACTTAACAGAACTCACCACACAGATCATCGCTGCAAGGGCCGCAAAAAAGGAAATGTCCAAAGAGGAATTTCTGGAAGAGATGCAGATGGTATATTCGTTCCTCAAGGGAGTAGAAGAAGGAACCGTCCAGGCTCCCGCACAGGAACAGGCAGTTGATGCCAAGCCCCAAAAAGTCAATCTTAAACAGGTCTTCAAGAAGGACGAAGTTATCTGTCTTCTCTGCAACAAGAGTTTCAAGACACTCAAAAGACACTTGTCAATGGCACACGATCTTAAGCCGGGGGAGTATAAGAAACAGTTCGGCATACCTGCCAAGCAATCTTTAGTAGCGAAATCCTACTCTGAAAAGTGGCGAAAAGCAGCTAACGAGAGAGGTCAGGGAGATATCCTTGCCAAAGCGAGAGCGGTAAGGGCAGCCAAGAAGAGTGCCGTACCGGCGGTTAAGACGAAAGCCCCTGCCCCGGCAGTCAAGACGAAAGCACCGGCACCGGCAATCAAAACGAAAGCAGCGGTACCGGCGGTTAAAGAGAAAACTGCCGCTCCGGCAAAGACGACCAGGAAAAAATAACACAGAAGCCGCCTGTCATGCGCGGCACTTGCCAACGCCCACCATCAGGAGCTGTACTTGTTACAGCTCCTGCTTTATTTTTCCGGACACATCACTCATTGACTCAACCCTTGTCGGCTCCGACAAGGGCGGGCATTTCCTGAGAATAGCATCTCTCCCGCATTTCATCTTTAAAAACCAGCACGGTATTTCGGCCATTCTGCTTGGCGCAATACATTGCTAAATCAGCGGAGTGGTACAGCTCCCGTTCGTCCAGGCCATGCTCGGGGTACATCGCTATTCCGATGCTCGCCGATATGTTCAGGGCATGTCCCCCCAGCACAAATGGTTCTGCCAGAGCAAACCGCAGCTTTTCGGCCACCAGCAGTGCAACCGATTCCCCATCCAGCTTTGGAAGCAATACGACAAACTCATCTCCGCCAATCCGGCCGACCGTATCCGATGCACGGATGCACTCTTGCATCCGCTGAGCCGCTTCCTGCAACAGCAGGTCCCCCATGGCATGACCGTAGGTGTCATTTATCGGCTTGAAGCGGTCAAGGTCCAGAAACATCAACGCCAGCCGAACGCCATCCCGCCGCGCACGTGCCAGTGCTTGCTGCAATCGATCCGAAAACAGAGCCCGATTGGGCAGATCCGTAAGGGTATCATGTTGCGCCAGATGGGTAATCTGATCTTCCGCCTTCCTGCGTTCGCTGATATCCCGGGTAACACCCAGAATTCCGACAAACTCGCCGGCTTCGTTATAGATTCCGGAGGTGGTTACTTCCGTCCACACCGTTGAGCCATCCTTGCACGGCTGTTCAAGCTCCCCACGGAATTCGGGAAACTTACTCCCGGTCCGTACGGCCTCAAAAGCCCGACCAAGCTCTTCCAACACGATGACAGCCGACTCGGGTGTGAGTACCTCGTTCAGTGATTGCTGCATCACTTCGGCAGCGGTATAGCCACGCAACTTTTCAACAGAGGGACTGACATAGGTAAAATGCCCCTCAATATCCATGGTCCAGATCACATCGGAGGCGTTGTCCGCCAACAACCGGTGACGTTCTTCGCTCAGGCGCAACTCCTCCTGGGTCCACTTACGCTCTGAAATATCAAGCTTTACCGCCACGTAACGCGTGATCGTTCCGGACTCGTCAAAAACCGGGGCGATGTGGGCCTCTTCACAAAACAGCCCCCCATCTTTGCGCTTGTTTATAAATTCACCTGTCCAGATATGTCCCTGGCGGAGTTCCGTCCACAGTTCTTTAAAAACAGAGGGGTCAGTCTGCCCCGAATGCAGGATCCGCGGATTTTTTCCGATGACTTCTTCGGGTGCATACCCTGTGACATCGGTAAATCGGGGATTTACATACTCAATGACACCATTCAGATCGGTAATGACAACAGACAGCGGGCTTTGCTCAACCGCCACCGAAAGCGAGCGTAGGGTTGTTTCAATCCGACTGTTTGTTGCCATGATCCGGGCAAGGCGACGATTGATTCGATAAACATAGATGGCAATGAAGCTGGTGACGACCATTAGCGCCAGGGCGCCGCCCAGATATCCGTAGAGTCGTATAAGTTTAAAATGGAGCGGTTGGACATCGTACAGAAAACCATCAAGAGAAACATCGCGAGGCAACAGCCCCAACCCGGCATATGTATCAGCAATATGTCGCCAGCGAGCGGGGTTCATATAGCCGATTTCCACAAGATCGGGCTGAATCAGCGGCAGCATCTGCTGGGATTGAAAAAGATAATAATTCCGCGAGTGCTCCTGTGAATACCGGGCAATAATAAGATCGGCAATCTCCTCCGGATGAGCCATGGCATACTTCCAGCCACGCAGACTGGCAGACCTGAACGCCTCGACAGTACCGGGAGCATCCTTGATCAAACGTTCCGTGGTAAAGAGGTTGTCCCCATAGAAATCAATTCCGGCAGAACGTGGGGAATAGGTCTGGTAAAAAAAGCCGGCCTTATCCAGATAGTAGGGCTGATTGATGATATAGGCAGCTATTGCGTCGGTATTGTTGCGGATAAGATCGAGAGGATCGTAGCTGTGCTCCTGCACTGTTATACTGTCAAGCGAAATGCCTTCGTTTTTCAGGAATGCCAGTAACTCTTCAGCCTGTGGCTCCAGCATGACGCGTTTGCCGACAAGGTCATGGATTCCCTTGGAAATATCGAGTCGGCGGGTAATGAGCAGATAGGGAGAATGCTGAAAAATTGCCGCCAGCACGACCACCGGGTTTCCTGCCTTGCGCTGCAGCAGCAGGCTGCTGGTGCCGACACCAAAATCAGCGGTTCTATCCAGCACCACCTTGACCGGATCAATACCGGGGCGCGCTTCCAGAATCCTGACATCAAGGCCGGCTTCCCTATAGAACCCCTTTTCCCTGGCTGCGTAGTAGCCGGCAAACTGAAAGGCATGTGTCCACTTGAGCTGTAACGTAACTGTCTCAAGCGCGCCGACCGGCTCTGCAAACAGCGCCAGCAAAACCGGAACCAGGCAGGCGAGCAGGCAGTATCTGCAAACGATTGTGGTCATTCGACGCATCTCATCGTTATTCATACCTCGAAATAGTGAATCCCCACCGTTTCCGGACAATATTGAGAACGGTACGCTAGCGCTTGATCATAGTGTAACTCCAGTTGAAAATAGTTCAATGAGCCGGCAGAGTCAGTGCCTTCTTTTTTCGCCAGTATTCCCGTTCGAATGGCCAAAATTCCTGCATGTAGTCAACAAGCCCGGACATTCTTGCATTGAAGCCGTTTATGAACGCATCCTGTTCCGGATACTTTCTGCGCCCCGCAACTGCCCGGCACAACTCGCCCCCCAGAGTGCGAGCCTTGGCAAACAGGAGCGCCTCGTCGGGAAACGTTCTGATCCCGGCCATGCCAGAGCCGACACCGCCGACCGAGTTCGCGCCGAGGGTATTCACAAAACGCCCCATGTAGGTGAGAACTTCTTCGTCCTCGCCGCCGCCGGATGTCTCGACCATGGCGGCATACTTACCCTCCAGGGCCATGCAGTGGATCATGCCGTTGCAGCGGTCGAACAGCGCCTTCATCTGG
Organism: Pelobacteraceae bacterium; assembly: GCA_041675485.1. GTDB lineage: Bacteria > Desulfobacterota > Desulfuromonadia > Geobacterales > Pseudopelobacteraceae > JACRCG01. The sequence goes on from JBAYTT010000207.1 coordinate 4,301, forward strand.
GCAGAAACGCTGAATATGTAGTTCGGGCTGGCCAGGATGAATCCGTCACAGGCGAGCAGTTTTTCCTTGATGCCCTCGTAATCGTCCTTGATGGTGCACACTCCGGTCTTGTGGCAGGCGTCGCAGGCAACGCAGGGCTGTACATCCAGCGTTTTCAGAGAGAGAATTTCCGTTTCACCCCCACCCTCCTCTACTCCGGCCAGCACTTCATCCAAAAGACGGCCGGTATTCCCCTGCATTCCGCGTGGACTTCCCATTATGACAAGTATTTTCATCGTGACTCTCCTTGAGGTACCTTATCGTTTCGGAACGATATTCCACGTTTCCGATGTGCTGTCGTACACTATTCTGGCCTGTTTGCCGGCCAACTGCTGCATAACCCGGTTAACCTTCTCGTCCATCGAATATTCCGAGTCGGACAGTTCGCTCCATTCCCGGGTCACGAACTCTTCAATCATTTTCCGGAGCGTATCCGGATTGATCCGCTCCAGCGGGATTTCCAGCCCTTCTTCCAACTGTTCATGCTGTCTTGAATTGGTATCCATGTTTGGGAATCCTTGCAACGGTAAGGGTGTTACGGAGATATGCGGGTTGCACGTTCAAACCCCTGCCGGATCTCTTCCATCCGGCTGCGATTCTTACCCAGATCCCAATATCCGAGACGGGCGGCAGAACGAACGTGAATGAGATTGGTGGAGAGGTCAAGGACAAACAGGCCATCGTCAACAAAACCGAGGGTGGTCCGGAACTCTACCCGGAGCGTTGTATCACCCATTGAAATCAACGTGGTATCTCTGCGCTCGGCGAGCAGTCGCCGCAGTTTCTCCAGCGCCTCCCTCCCCTCCCCCGTAACAGCCAGCGGTTCAATATGATGGGCATCAGTGGCCTGACTGGAAACGCAGTTGGGACTTTCGGGACAAGTCGGAAGAGCAGTTAAAGCGCCGGACGGCGTGTTTATACTCATCAGTATCACCATGGTAAGGATAGCATTCATTGCCTGCTCATACCGGTTCGATGCACTCCGGAGAGTCATAGTGTGGATTGTTTACGAGGTCGGCAACCTTGTGGGCGGCCATGCCGGCAGCAGGAAATGGTACATGGAGCGGTTGCAGCTGTTCGGGGTCATGCATATTGTGACTCAGCCAGAGGGTAAAGGAATCGGGGTGGAGAATCATAGGCATGGTGTCATGAAACGGTGCAACCAGTGTGTTGGCGGATGTGGTCATGATGGCAAAGGTCTCAAGCTCGTTGCCGCTCGGCGCTTGCCATGACTCCCACAGACCGGCCAGAAACATCGGAGCATGGTTCGCCATCCGGACAAACCACGGCTGTTTTTTATGTTCGCCGCTCCGTTCCCATTCGTAAAAACCCGAGACAGGTACGATGCAACGCCGATATTTGAGGGCATGGCGAAAAGCCGGTTTATCAAAAGCCGAGTCGCACCGGGCATTGATCAGGCTGCTGCCGACGCCCGGGTCTTTCGACCACATCGGCACCAGTCCCCATTTCAACAGGTCAAGCCGGTTGTGGTCTCCCTGGTTGCGGACAACCGCCGCCAGTTGGGCAGGAGTCACGTTGTAGCGCGGCTCAAGCTGAGGTACCTCAGGCAAATTGAATGTCTGCTGGAGAAGCTTTCCGGGTATGTCGATTACGAATCTGCCACACATGGTTTCCGAATCCTCGCGCTTCGCATTATTTTCACATCTTCCAAGCGGCTATTTTACCACGGATTTGGCAAATGGCAGAGACTCGGAAAAATTGTCAGCACAACTCCATCTGGCCGATAACCGGCGGCAATCGTTTGGGAGCCTTGATCCGCAGCTGTTTATTGACGTTCATCCGCCCGAACACGACCTGAATATCCCCCACCGAGACATCAAACTCATCAGCAAGAAAACGCACCATATGGTCGGTCGCCCTCCCGGCGCGTGGCACAGCCGTGACGCTGACGCAGAGCTGATGCCCTTTCACCTTGCCGATGGCATCCTTCCTGGCATTGGGCGTGCCGAGAATATTAAGCACCAGGGTATCGCCGTCCCACGTACAAAACGATTTCTTCATCACCTACTCGATCCGGGTCATTTTGTGAACGGTTTTTTCTTCAATCAAACCATCAAGAGCTTTGACGTAAGCCTTGTAATGACCACTGTTTTTATGATTCTCAAAACAAGCGGTATTCTCCCAGATTTCATACAGGATGAATACGGCGGGGTCTTCATTATCCCGGTGGAGATTATACATGATGCAGCCATCTTCTTTCCTGGTCGGAGCGATGAGTTTCAGCAGTTCGCTCATGACGCTTTCCACAGATTCTTTCTTCGCGACGAGTTTTGCAACAATGGTTAATTGAGGCATGGCTATCCTTTCTTTTCCTTCTCGGAAGGCAGTAATTTCACTGTGGTTCAACGTATCGGACAGGTTTCATTATCAAGTATATCAGCTAAAGAGGTCGGATTCTATTCGACACTCTCGCCAACATCCTCCGCGATGAGCTTCAGCTGTTCCAAAGCACTTTCCAGATCGGCGATGATATCGCGGGCGATAATGCCCGGTTCGGGGAGATTGTCAGAATTTTCCAGGCTTTCGTCGCGAAGCCAGAAGATATCCAGACTGGCCTTGTCGCGTGCCATCAGGTCTGCATAGTCGTAAGAGCGCCAGCGCCCGTCTGTGGACTCTTCGCTCCAGGTAGCGGTGCGATCAAAGCGGTTCTTCGGGTTGTAGAGGGCGACGAACTCGTCCAGGTCTCGGCGCTGGAGCGGGTTGGTCTTGAGGGTGAAGTGCAGGTTGGTGCGCAGGTCGTAGATCCAGAG
>JBAYTT010000208.1:0-7084 GCA_041675485.1 Pelobacteraceae bacterium
CGGCCAGCCGCTTGCTGCCGTCGGGACGGTAGAGGATGCCGTTCATGCCAAGAAAATAGATGAACAGGGCGGCGGCAATCCGCTTGTTGCCATCGCTGAAGGCGTGGTTCTTGACGACGAAGTACAGGAGGTTCGCTCCCTTTTCCTCGACACTCGGGTAGAGCTCTTCGCCGCCAAAGGTCTGGTAGATGGCCCCGAGAGCGCTCTTGAATCCCTGATCTTTCTCGATGCCAAATAGACCGTCAAACTCGCCCTTCATGGAGGCAACAATCCCGATTGCTTCGTCGTAGTCGATGACATGCAGAGCTTGTCGGGTGGTTTCCTCGATGGCCAGGGTCCCGTGGTCGTATCGGTCCAGAAGGTTCAAGGCGTAAGCGTAGTCTGTGATGACCCGCAGCACGTCACGGCCGGTATCGCTGACCAGTTCCTGATTGGCCAGGGTACGCGCCAGCAGTTCCACGGTCCGGCGCATTTCGGTCAACTTTTCGGCCTGATCACGGAAGCGTTGCTCGTTAATCGAGTAGCCTTTGACGATATGGTCTTTCAGAACCCTGGTGGCCCAGATGCGGAACTGGGTGCCCTGCTGCGATTTGACACGGTAGCCAACTGAGATGATGACATCGAGGCTGTAGAGGGCTACCGGTTTGTCAGAAAAAGCAATGTGCATATTTTGCACATTGCTTTTTTCATCCAGCTCGCCCTCAACAAAAACATTGCGTAAGTGTTTGGTAATAACGCTACGCTCACGCTGAAACAGCTCAGCTAACTGTTTTTGGCTTAACCATACGGTGTCATGGTCAAGGTGGACATCAAGAGCCGTTTTGCCATCAGGGCTCTTGTAAAGGATAATAGCGTTATCAACTGACATGGTTTTCTCCAAACTTCTTTGAACGGTAGTGTCGTCAGTTATTTCCAAAATGGAAATAGTTGCTGATTTGTCATAGAAGCAATGTGCATATACTGTCCCTGCTAAGCTGTAGGTTGGGCGACCACTAGACTGGGGGTCTAGTGGTCGCCATCTGAGTTTTAGAGACAAGGGACTTAAAATCCCTTGTGTTAATCGCATGTCGGTTCGAGTCCATTTATCAGAATCGGACTGACGACCTCATCATTACGAGAGATGTGCTCTACCAACTAAGCTAAGACGGCATTTCTTGTGCAAAACATCGTCGGATTCGGTATACTGCCGCTATGAAAAAGTCACTCAGTGAAACCAATCCCTATCTGAAAGATCCTGCAGAACGCAAGCGCTTGATGCGGCGTTCGCTGGTTTCTTCGTTTGCCATCGAAGGGATTTATCTGAAAGAAGAACCAGATGGTTCTGCCACAAAACATACACCTGCCAACCGTAAGTACTCAACGCCCACTCGATAACTCCACCGAAAATTCTTTCAAGCAACTGGTTATCACCTACACCAACCCACCTGAAAACGCCCGTTGCAGGATCGTCTGTCGCAAGCGCTCGGCGCGTTTGAGGTTGGTTTCGACGGTGGTTTCGAGTTCTTCGGAGACGGAGAGGCGACGGTCGATTTCGGCAACTATCTCCAACTGCTCAGTTTCAGGAGGGAGAGGAACTGAAAACTTCTGTAAATCTAACGGTGAAAGATTTGGTTGAAGTGTTTCAGTAAGTCCACTTTTTATCTGGATTTTAAATGGTTCAGACTGCATCAGATAAAGGAGAAGATTCTTTTCATATCCATGAAATGGCTTCAAGGAAGCAACCCGTTGATTCAACAGTGCAATTGGCGCATCCAATGGATAAACACATGCTTTAACTGTGTCAACAGTAATGGGTCGTGTTAAAGCCAGAAGGATTTCTCCAGGTTGAACTTGAAAATCTTTATAGCTGTCAACAAAACCGTCTGGCAGGTATTCTTGTTGCTTCCATAGGAATCGACCGTAGCTAACATTTGCAATTTTAATAGCAGGCGTGCCTGAGTCAGTGAACTCATTGCTTTTAAAAGCATAACCAGAAGTAATTATGCAAACTGTATAAGCACTTACCCACACCCACCCTTCCGGCAATTCCGGCAGATTGGTCGAATCCGGCCCGGCAGGCTCCTTGTATTTCTTCTTCCACGAATCATCCTTCGGCTTGGTCCCCTTGGCCTTTATCTTCGCCAGTTCTTCGGCTTCCCACTTAGCACGGCGTTCGGCGAGGATGCGTTTGAGGAGTTGGTCGGCGGGTTCGACGACGGGGTGATCCTTGCGCCACTGTTCGGTGAGTTTGCCTTCGACGGCTGCCTTGAGAACGGCGGCTTTGTAGCGTTTGAGGTTAGCATGAATCCGCTTGAGTGAGGCGATGGCCTCATCAAGGCGGGAAAATTGTTTTTCGATTTCGGCGACAATTCGTTTTTGGTCTTCTGGTGTCGGGGGGAGAGGAATAAGGCGCTGCTTGAGAAAGTCCGTAGGAACGCGCTTCTGCCCCACTGCACCGGTCATGTTATGGCCTGCTTCTCTTCTGAAGCCCGAACAAGAGACAAAGTAATAGACGTACTTAGGGTCAATACCGGCTTTGGGCCGAATGACATGAAATTCCGTAGAACCAAATCCGTAGTGGTTTTCGAGATCCGGTACCACAGCCATCTTGCCGTTTTCCATGCATGGCGTGATCTTGGCAAAGAGTACATCACCGGATTGAAACGAGGTGAAGCCCTTCTTTACCTCAGCGTACGGACGTTTTGTGGATACGTCGATGCTACCGTCAGCAGCGCCGACAGAAGCCATGGGCACAAATGCGTAAGAAGAATCCTCAGCAAAGGTGGTTTTGCCCATACGCGGGTTGATATCACATATTTCAGAAAGCGGAACGTTCCGCCAATTTTTACTCACGCCGCCAGCACCTCATTCAATCATCGTAGGGGCGACCCGGTGGGTCGCCCATGTTCTTATATACATCACCACCACCGGGCGATTCACCGAATCGCCCTTCAAATACGCATCTACGGTATTGTAACCGCATTCACCGGGTTATTCTCATCCATGTCCCATTTCAGGGGATTGTTCGCGATGTACTGCCTGATGTTGGCAAGGTCGTCCTCATTGCGGATAACGTGTTCATAATAATTGCGCTGCCAGACAGGGCAACCGGGGTTGTCGCGCAATGCGTTGATGCGTTTGGTGACAATAGATTTGAATTGCCCCAATATTGCTCCAATCGAACCTGCTACAACCGGGCGAGGCAACGCCTCGCCCCTACATGAATCATTCAACAGCAAAATACTGTGAAAATGGTTCGGCATTGTGACAAAACCATCCAGAGAAACATTATTGCGAACGACTTCAGATCGCAACCATTCCTCCAGAACGATTTCACCAAAATTATTCAAACGCATCTCACCATCTACTACATCACCGAACAGACATTCTCGCTGGAATGTACAGATCGTCACGAAATATGCCCCGGCACTTCGATAGTCATATTCCTTCAAACGGACAGAACGGCGGTGGTGAATGTCGGGGTTGTATGTCATGCCGCGCCTTTATCGTGTGAAATACAAGAAGGGAAACGGGCGACCCACCGGGTCGCCCCTACGGTTGAATATTTTTGCATGATTTGTAGGGGCGATTCGGTGAATCGCCCGCCGTTGGTTGTCGCCCCCGTGTTGACATCACTCACGCCGCAAGCACCTCATTCATCTCCTCTAACATCCTCCACAACTCCTCGCCAAACAACTGGTACACCTTGCCGATCCCGCCGTTCTCCTTGAACGGGGTAAACTCGAAATCATCCCGCCCGATCTCCAGGCTGGCGATGACATGATCCCGTATCCGCTCCAGCCACCAGCGCTGCTCATCACTGAAATCCTTCCCAATGGCTTCCTGCTTGGCAATCCACGCGGCAAAGCGCTCGTGAACATGCTCCTCGAACGGCTCCAGCACCGGCTCCTGATGCAACGCAAACCTGACCAGCGAAACAATATCAGTCCAGAGCCGCCTGCTCCCCACACCCTTTACTTTGGATGTTTCCAGCGCGGCGTAGGCATCCCACAACCGGTCGATGCGCCAGAGATAGGGCGGTTTCTCGATCATCTCGGCCAAACCCTTGATCTCGTCGTACTTCAACCGCTGCCGGTACGGGCGGCTGTATAGAATCTGCAAAGCGGTGATCTCGTCCTTGTTCTGCTCGATAAACTCCTCAAAGGAGTGCACCAAGTCTTTGGCCTTGTCCAGGGCCTCGGCGTCGAAACCGGCCTCGATGACCTCGTCGGCGCTGACCGTGTCGATGATCTGGTCGGCCTTGCGTTGCAACTCCAGAATTTTCTCCCGTAGTTTCGGGTCGCAGAGCGGCTTGACCGCCTGCTGGATCAGCTTGATCCCGGCCTGTTTGACCTGCTCCACAGTCGGATCGCTGACACCGAAATCGGCCCTGGCCTGCTCAATCCGCCGCTCCGGGTCGATTGATGCGATCAGGTCACCGGTCAACTCTTTCAACCCCTTGCCGTCGGTCAGTTTCTCGATCTCCGCCTTGCCAGCCGAATCAAGCTTCTTTTCCAGACGGGCAAAACGCCCGGCGATAGAGGAGACAACCTCACTCTCCGTGTTACCCAACGCCACGGCCTGCAGCAGCTTTTCCAGAGAGACGGTCGGCTTCTTCTCCAGCGGGCGGGAGTCGGTCTTGTCCTGTTCGCAAACGCCTACTGCATCGACGATAAGGAAGTGAGTCTTGGCCACGGCATCGGGAGTGACCGCCAGCAGGTCTGTGTCGTTGATCACCCGCACCCCGCGTCCTTTCATCTGCTCGAAGAAGGAGCGGGATCGGATCATGCGCATGAAGAAGACGCATTCCAACGGCTTGATGTCGGTGCCGGTGGCGATCATGTCCACCGTAACGGCGATACGTGGCATGGGGCTGGTGCGGAACTCTGCGATCAACTCCTCCGGCTTGCGGCCGGTGGTGCGGTAGGTAATTTTCTGGCAGAAGTCGTTCCCCTTGCCGAATTCCTCGCGCACGATCCGGACGATGTCCTCGGCGTGGGAATCATCCTTGGCAAAGATCAGGGTCTTGGGCACCCAGGTACGGCCAGGGAAAATCTCGGTCAGCACCTTGTCACGGAACGTCCTTATCACGGTGCGAATCTGATCAACAGCCACCACATCGCGGTCGAGCTGGTTGGCTTCGTAGGTCAGCTCCTCGTCCAGTTGTTCCCACCGCACGGCCCGTGTTTCCCGCTCGCGGCGGTCTACATAATGCCCTGCCTCCACGACTGATCCTGCCTGGGTAATTTTGGTGCGAATTCGGTAAACGTCGTAGTTGACGTTGACCCCGTCAGCAACGGCTTGCTCGTGGGGGTATTCCATCACCAGATTCTGATTGAAAAAGCCGAAGGTCTGTTTGTTGGGTGTGGCGGTCAAGCCGACCAGATAACCGTCGAAGTATTCCAGAACCTGGCGCCAGAGGTTGTAGATCGAGCGGTGGCATTCGTCGGTGACGATCAGGTCGAAGGTCTCGGGCGGGATGGCCGGGTTGTAGACCACCGGAGGCGGCTCCTTGAAAAGGCTGGTCTGGTCGAAGAGCGATTCCTCCTCCAGCTCCGGGGCCAGTTCCTCGCCGCGCAGGATCGAGTAGAGCCGCTGGATGGTGCAGATGCAGACCCGCGCAGTGGTGTCGAGGCGGCTGCTTTGCAAGTGGTTGACGATGTACTCTTCGGTGAATTTGTAGGGCGTGTAGGGTGACTGGTACTGCTGGAACTCTTTTAGAGTCTGGCGTCCCAGGTTGGCACGATCCACCAGGAACAACACCCGGCGGGCACCGGCAAACTTGAGCTGGCGGTAGATGAAAGAAACAGAGGTAAACGTCTTGCCCGAACCGGTTGCCATCTGCACCAGCGAGCGGGGACGGTCGTCGGCCAGCGACTTTTCCAGATTGTTGATTGCCGTGAACTGGGCAGGCCAGAGGCCCTCGGAATGCAACGGTGGCATGCGGCGCAGGCGGCTGCGATAACAGTCGGGAGACCATATTACGCCCGGCTCGGCTATGATCGAATCCGTAGGGGCGACCCGGTGGGGCGCCCGATTCTGTTCATCGGTGCCAACCGGGCGAGGCATCGCCTCGCCCCTACAGGCGTCGTCAAGCCACTCGGCCAGTGTTTCGGGACGGTGGAAGGAGAAAACGGATCGTGAACGGGGATCGGGATCAAGGCCACTGGTAAAGCAGGTTTCGATGCCGGTTGATTGATAACGGAACGGAAGCGGCCGGAACCAGGCGGGAAGCGACAACGACAACCCCTTCGTGTAGCGGTCTGACTGAATTTCGACACCGGAGAGCGTCACACCGGCCTTCTTCGCCTCGATCACCCCGGCGGCTTTGCCGTCAACGTACAGCAGGTAGTCGGCAAAACCAAAACCGCGCTCCAGAGGAAACTCCCGGATAGCCACGCCCCGGCCGGCATGCAGGTTGACGCTTTTCACGTCCTGCACCAGCCAGCCTGCTTCGAGCAGCATCCGGTCAATCTCTATGCGCGCTTCCTGTTCAGGTGTTGGGGACAATCGGACCGCTCCTGTAATGACGTCATTACCACATAACATAAAAAGCGTCTCACCTTACTCCGCCAGCACCCAGCTGTCAACGGATCACATCAGAAAGACAGAGTACTCAAGCGTACGGCACAACGAAAACAAAGATTATTTCGCGATGAGCGCACAGGCAAATATGCGAGTCGGCAAAATGCAGCCAAGCGACTTTTTCGCTCCATTATCAGACTGTTTTTCAACCAGTTGCGCTTCTCTAAAAATTTCAAAATATTGACTTGCCAAAAGCCGAACATAGGTAATAATTAGAATATAAGAGCGTAATTGTCCGTTTCGATTTTCAGCACAAATCGGGAGCGGTTATCGACATCAGTACGGAGGACGACCATGGCTGCCTACGAAAAATTAAGCCGGCATCTTGTTGCTCTGAAAGAAGGTGAAAGAGTCTTCGAGAACGCTTTCCAGTCTGTTGCGAGGATGATTCTCGGAGAAGGTTTCGACAAGGTGGTAGTGAACGGCAGGACTACCTACGATTTCAAACTGTTCCGAAGCGGCAGGAAACACACCATCGGCATGTTTGACGAGATCAACAGCTTTGTCTCCTACGTGAAAG
>JBAYTT010000209.1:0-7083 GCA_041675485.1 Pelobacteraceae bacterium
CAAATTGAAGATCATCGCCCTGACCTCTTTTGCCATGGAAGGTGACCGGGATAAATTCCTGACGAACGGATTCGACGGCTATCTTTCCAAGCCGATCAATACACGTGAACTACCCGGCCAGGTAAAGCAATGGCTTGAAGGCGGTGAACAACCATGACCAGCAAACAAACAATTGCCCCTCCTCACCTGATTCTCATCGTGGAGGACAGCCCAACCCAGCGGGAAAAGCTGCGGCATATGCTGGAAAGCAATGATTTCCGTGTGCAGGCGGCCGCCAACGGGGAGGAAGCCCTGACTCTTCTCGAAGGAGAAAGACCATTGGCGGTCATCAGCGACATCGTCATGCCGGAGATGGACGGTTACGAACTCTGCCGCCGGATCAAGGGAGACCCGGAACTGCATGGCATTCCGGTCATCCTGCTCACCTCACTTTCCGATCCCGAAGATGTCATAACGGGCCTGGAGTGCGGCGCCGACTACTTCATCATGAAACCGTACAACGAAGATTTCCTGCTCTCGCGCATCCAGCATATCCTGGCCAACCGCAATCTGGAAACCGAGCATGGGGTCCGGATCGGACTGGAAATATTCTTCCGGGGAAAAAAATATTTCATAAACTCGGACCGTCTCCAGATCCTCAACCTGCTTCTCTCCACATACGAAACGGCAATCCAGAACAACCGGGAGCTGGCCAACGCCTCCGATGAACTTTCCATGCTCAATGAACAACTTGAAGAAAACATGGCGGAAATGGACTTCAAGAACCAGGAACTGTTGAGCCTGAATGCCGAACTGGAAATACAGCAGAACATTGCGCACGAGGCAAAAAGCCAGGCGGAAGAGGCCAGTCGGGCCAAGTCCGATTTTCTCGCCAATATGAGCCATGAGCTGCGCACCCCGCTCAATTCGGTGATCGGCTTCTCAGAAGTGCTGGGGGATGAACTGTTCGGCCAACTCAACGCGAAACAACACGAATATGTCGGCAATATCATGAGCAGCGGACGTCATCTGCTGAACCTCATCAACGATATTCTGGATCTTTCCAAGGTGGAAGCCGGCAAATTGACGCTGGAACCGTCCACGGTGAAGTTCCGTGAGATTATCTCCGGCACGCTTAGCATGCTCCAGGAGAAAGCCCTCAAGCACAACTTGCGGCTCAGCCTGGAGTTTTCCGCCGACTGTGATATCGAACTGCTTGCAGACGAGAGGAAACTCAAACAGATCATGTTCAACCTGCTCTCCAACGCCGTCAAATTCACTCCGGATGGGGGAACCATACGGGTTACGGCGCAAAGAGTGTCCCGTGACGATATACTGATCACGGGAAAGTACCTCCAGAGCGAAATGCGACCCGATGCAGAGGAGTTCATGGAGATAACCGTTGAAGACAGCGGCATCGGCATCAGGCAGGAAGACTTTCCAAAGCTCTTCAAGGAATTCAGCCAGCTCGATTCACCCTATACCAAGGAATATGAAGGCACCGGCCTTGGTCTTGCCCTGACCAAACGGCTGGTAGAGCTTCATGGTGGTCTTGTCGGAGTGGAAAGTGAAATCGACAAGGGAAGCAGGTTTTTCTTTGCCATTCCGGTAAAGCACGAAAGGTCAGCCAGAGGTTGAAACTATCATGAACCGGACAATCCTTATCGTGGAGGACGATGATAACAATCGCTTACTTATGAGCGATATCCTGAGCTTTCACGGCCATACGATAGTGGAGGCAAGAAACGGAGCCGAGGGGATCGAGAAGGCCAGGGAAACCATGCCGGATCTGGTTCTCATGGATATCCAGATGCCGGTCATGGATGGCTTTAGCGCCGCAAAAATACTGAAGGACGACCCGGTGACCCGTCCGCTCAAGCTCATAGCTCTTACATCCTTTGCCATGCAGGGCGACCGGGAGCGAATCCTTGCCGCCGGGTTCGACGACTACATCGCCAAGCCCATTAATACACGGGAATTCCCCCAGTTCATAAAAAACCATCTGGAACACGGCAACGAATTTACCTCCCCTCCCTTGCCTGAGGGCACCTACTTCCGGTAACGGGAGGGGATTGAGGGGTGGGTGAAGTTGCAACGGAGTCATATAGTGCCAATTCCCTCTCACCCAAGGAGACGCCATGCCACACACAATACTCGTAGTGGACGATAACGATCAAAACCGGGCTCTGCTGCACGATGTGCTGATGATGTCAGGATTCGATGTGCTGCTTGCGGAGAATGGTGAAGAAGCTGTCCTCCTGGCGCGGGAGCATCATCCCGATCTGATTCTGATGGATATCCAGATGCCGGTCATGAACGGTTTGGAGGCCGGCAAGCTACTGCGCACCGACCCCCGGACAAAGGATATCGGAATTTTGGCCCTTTCATGCTCAAGCTCAATCGATGACAAGGATAATTTTTTTGACACCGGATTTGACGGCCACATCGACAAACCTATTGACATCAGGGCGTTGCCTAAAACAATCGCAAAATATCTGCAGGACGGTGCGTGTGAATGAACGACTTGAAACCACGGATACTCTGCGTCGATGACGAACCGATGAACCTCGGTCTGCTGGAGGCCATGCTGCTACCACGCGGCTTCGAAGTCGTGACGGCGTCAAACGGTCTGGAGGCCCTGGAGAAAATTCAGCGGGAACGGGTGGACATAGTGCTGCTGGATGTGATGATGCCGGGAATGAACGGATTCGAGGTCTGCGCACGGATCAAGGCGAATCAACAATACCACACTATCCCGGTTGTCATGATCACCGCCTATGCAGCCAGGGAAAACCGTATCAAGGGGATCGAGGCCGGCGCCGAAGATTTCATTTCCAAACCGTTCGACAGTGCCGAGGTGCTGGCTCGCATCGGCATGCTCCTCAAGGTTAAGGCGATGGGCGACCAGCTTTACTCCGCCTATCACAACATTACCAGCCTGACCAAGTTCGGTGAACAGCTCTTCGCCGGTTTCGACCCGCTCCATTTCGATTTTATGACCAGCATCAGCGATATTGTCGCCCAGATTATCGCCATTTCTCCGGAAATGATCGAACAGCCGCAACGCATGCTGGTCGGAATCGGGAGTGAAAGTGAGGGGTATTCCTGTTACCTGTTCGGCTATGAAGCCGGAACACTTGCGATGACGCCTCTTCCAGCAAGCATTGTTCACCATCTGAACAAAATTGTTGCCACGGGAACAGGAGTAGTCTGGCTCAACCAAACCGACCTCCAGGAACGGCACGGTGAGCTCGCCTCTGTCTTGAACGAACATGTTGCCCCGCTTTTCAACCTGATATGTCACCAAAGCAGACAGATAACGCTCTGCGCCATCAACTACGGGCGCCAGGTCACCCTCTACGATGCCGAGGTGCTGAACAGCGTCGTTGCCCAGAGCCTGTTCCTCAAATCTCTTTCACAGCAGGTACGGGAGACCGAGGACGCCTTCGCCTATACTATCCATGCCCTGGCCCGCGCATCCGAGGTCAACGATGAGGATACCGGCAACCATATTATTCGGGTGGGTGAGTACTCCGCTCTGCTGGCACGGCACATGGGCATGCCTGAGCAGTTCGTCGCCCTGATCCGCCACCAGTCCATCATGCACGATGTCGGCAAGATCCATCTCTCTCCCGAGATCCTGAAGAAACCTCACCCCCTGACTCCGGAGGAATTCGAGCTCGTCAAGCAGCACACAACTCTCGGAGCTGCCATAATAGGAGACCATGTTCGCCTGACCCTGGCACGGAGCATCGCTCTCACCCATCACGAACGCTACAACGGCAGCGGCTACCCGTATGGGCTCTCCGGCGAACAGATCCCGATCGAGGGGCGCATCCTTAATCTGGCTGACCAGTATGATGCCCTGCGCAACAAGCGCTGCTATAAACCGGCTTTCGACCATGACACAACATTCCGTATCATCACCGAGGGTGACGGCAGAACTCTTCCCCAACACTTCGATCCACGGGTGCTGGCGGCCTTCAAGGAAATACACGGTAAATTTGCCGAGATCTTCGGTGAAGCGGTGCAGGCGCCTACGGAGCATGTATGACGGAAGAGAGTTGGACGACAGGGTGCCGGCGGGAAACTGATGGCCTGTACAAAATCATATTCGACCATGCGCTTGTCGGAATCCTTCTCATGGATATCGAGACCAAGAGACTCCTGATGGGAAACCGGGCTATCTGCCGCAAGCTTGGCTATTGCGAGGCCGAGCTTCGCAACCTGTGCATCAACGACATTCATCCCGAGCAGGATCTGCCATATATCATGGAGCAGGTTGAAAAGCAGACCCGGCACGAGCTGGATAACGCCAAGGACATCCCGGTAAAACGGAAAGATGGAAGCATTTTTTACGCCGATATAAAAGCATCCCCTCTGACGATCAGAGGCAAATCCTGCCTTTTGGGAGTTTTCAGGGATGTGACCGAGCGCAGGCAGTCGGAGCAGATGCTGAGGGAGAGTAAAGGGAAGTTGAAGGTGCATATCGACAACTCGTTCGATGTAATTTTTACCCTTAACAACGAGGGAAGGTTCCTGTTCGTATCGCCTGCCTGGGAACGGCATTTTGGCTATCCGGTCAGCGAGGTAGAGGGGAAAAGCTTCATTCCATTCGTCCATCCGGATGACGTGGCGCCTCTCGTGGAATATCTTCAGAGTGTCATCGGCACAATGCAGGCGGCTACCAGCCCGCATTATCGCGTCAAACATGCCGACGGCTCCTGGCGCAGTTTTGTTGCAAACGGGATGCCGTATCACGATTCGAACGGAAACGTGCTGTTTGATGGCGTTGCCCACGACATCACCGAGCAGTTAAAGACAGAGAGCCTTCTCCAGGAAGCGCTTGATGAAGCAACGGAAGCCCGTTTTGCAGCCGAGGAAGCCAGCCGGGCCAAGACCGAGTTCATTGCCAACATGAGCCATGAAATCAGAACCCCTTTGAATGCCATCATCGGTTTCAGCGATGTGTTGAGCGACGAGCTGTTCGGGCCGCTCAACGAAAAACAGCGCACCTATCTGAATGAAATCAAGAACAGCGGCTGGCGCCTCCGGAACATGTTGATCAACATTCTCGATATGGCCCAGAGCGAATTCGGCGACGGCATTCTTGATCTCTCCGGTTTTCCGGTACGGGATATTATCACTCCGTCCCTCAACGTCTTCAAGCAGGAGGCGGAAAAACGCGGCATCACGCTTACGCTTGAGGTTGAACCGGAGGCCGATGTCATGATCAATGCCGATGCGACCAAGCTCAAAAAGGCCGTCTATCAGTTGATCAGCAACGCGGTCAAGTTCACTCCGAACAACGGAAATGTGACGGTGAATGCCGGATTAATTACCACCGGGCACCCTGATGAGCACCTGCTTGAAATCAGTGTATCGGATAGCGGCATCGGCATTGATCCTGCCAACCAGCCGAAGCTCTTCACCGTCTTTACCCAGCTGGAATCACCATACACCAAGAGATATGCCGGAATCGGGCTTGGCTTGGTTCTGGCCAAATCGTTGGTTGAACTGCACGGGGGCACACTCCGGATGGAGAGCGAACCGGGCAAGGGAAGCAGATTCAAGCTCTCCATCCCCATTCCGGCTACCGGTTCGGGTGAATGCGCGGGGATGGGCAAGGAATCCACGTACCAGAGAGGTGCTCTATCATGAGTGAAAACGCGGAGTTTCAAATAACAACACCCGTCATCTTTGTCGTTGACGACGATCACAATTCACAACAATTGCTTGGCGACACGCTTGCAAAAAATGGATACGCAATACGTCTCTTTTCCAACGGTCCGGCGGCTCTCCAGGCAGCGCAGAAGGAGCCGCCGGACCTTATTCTGCTCGATGTGATGATGCCCGAAATGGATGGTTTCGAGGTCTGTCGGCTTCTCAAGGAGAATGAGACAACCAGACACACTCCTGTCGTTCTGGTAACCTGCCTCAATGAGAAGGCAATGCGCTTGAAAGGGATGGCTGTCGGTGCCGACGACTTCATCAACAAGCCGTTCGATTCCTCCGAGGTTCTGTTGAGAACGCACAATCTCCTGCTGGTAAAGGGGCACCAGGACTTCCTCAAGGTACACGCCGAGACCCTCGAACTCCAGGTAAGACGCAGAACGGAAGAACTGGAAAAGGTCATCTCCGAGCTCAAATCCACCCAACGGCAAATGATCCAGCAGGAAAAAATGGCCACGATCGGCCAGTTGAGCGCGGGAATCGCCCATGAAATCAACAACCCGATCGGATTCATCGCCAGCAACACCTCGTCGCTCGCCAAATATTGCGAAAAGATCCTGAAATTCATGGAAGCGCAACATGAGGCGCTCCTGTCCGGAATGACCAGTCCGGAGAAGGTTGAACAACTGCAGGAACTCCGTCAGCACATGAAGATAGACCACATAGTCAAAGACATCCCCGAGATGTTAGCGGAAACTCTGGAGGGGGTCGAACGCATAAAAAGCATAATCAGGGATTTGAAGTGTTTCTCCCGCACTGAAGATTCGGAGCAAAAACTTGCGGATATCATTCAATGTTTGGAAAGCACCATTAACATCGCCTACAACGAACTGAAATACAAGGCAACGATCAAGCGCGAATACAGCGACCTGCCGCAACTGCTTTGTTACCCGCAGCAACTGGGCCAGGTGTTTATGAATCTGCTGGTCAATGCCGCCCATGCCATCCACAGTCAGGGAGAGGTCACCGTACGAGCATGGAGCGAGCACGGCTTGATCCATGTTTCAATCAGCGATACCGGCTGCGGGATTCCTGATGAGGTGAAGGAGCATATTTTTGAGCCTTTCTTCACAACCAAGGAGGCTGGTAAGGGGACCGGACTGGGATTATCCATCAGTAATGAAATTGTCAGAAATCATGGCGGGGAAATCAGGGTAGAAAGCGAGGTTGGACGTGGCAGTACCTTTCTTGTTGTATTGCCTCTTGATTACACAGCCCCGCACATTGTATCAATGCCATAATCTGTTTTTTGGCCCGTCATTACCGCAAGTGGGTAACCTTTTGATGATTGATGCTTGAAAATGCTACACAAAGACTCACTATGAGAGATACCGAACTTTTTCAATTGGCCCTTGGCTTGTCATCACCCTG
>JBAYTT010000210.1:0-7079 GCA_041675485.1 Pelobacteraceae bacterium
AGCGAGCTGTACCTGTTTCATGCGCGAGCGGTCAAGCTCGGTAGCGGGAGCGGACGGTGTCGTTGATGCAGGGCGTTTCTGATCGTATCCGGGCGACGGCCTTCTGGTATCGGTGCCGGGTGCCGGCCTTCTCTGATCACCGGCAGCGGGTGCCGGCCTGCGCGGCTGCATCGAATCCTGGGGAGTACGCAGAGGAGCGGTTCGCGGCGTGACCGGAGTATCCTTGGTAACAACTCGTGTCGGACGATTTGTTACACCGGGAATTTCCATCATGCCGAGGATTCTGGCTTGGTTCGGCCCGGCTTTCACCGCTTCGGCAGGTTTTACTGCGGCCGGTTCCTCGACGGGAGCAGGGGCCGCAACGGCGGCGACCACTTTTTGTTCTTCCTCAGCCCGAACAGCTGCTGCAGCGGCAGCAGGCTTCTCTGCGGTCTTTGCAGCCTTCGGCTGCGGAGTCACGGATGGTTGGGCAGGTGCCACTTCTTCGGCAACGGCTGCTTCGGCACCTTCGACAACCGGAACCACTTTGGCGCGACGCCGGATGATATTTGACGCTACCCTGACCTCGTCAGTACTGGTATCTTTTGGCTGGGGGGCTGTCAAGCGCGCCACGACACCCTCATCAACCTGCGATGTAGCCGTTTTTGCGTCGACACCAATTTCTTTAAGTCTGGCAATAGCATCTTTAGGCTCAATGCCTAACGTTTTCGCCAAACTACCCACACTAATTTTACCCATATCCTTTATACCTCCCCCAGGAAGTTTTTGTATCTGTCAATAGCCTTCACCAGCTGCGCAACAAAACCGCCTGATGCCACCGCAATCGCACTTCTGGGCGCCTTACCCAAAATCGCCCCGAAATCATCTTTTGTTACGGCTGTTCGATGCTGCACATTACTTGTTGCCGCCGCGTGGATAATCTTTTCGCCAATCGCCTCAGAAATGTCAGTTGCAACGATGACAAGACCCGGCTTTTTCTTACTTCGCAACGCATCGCTCACCATGGAGCCGCCACCGGTTACCAGCCCCGCTTTGTTGGCAAGCCCGATAAGTCCGATAATGCGGCCATATAACTGCTGACGGACATGCTCAATGAGTTGTTCTGACGGCATTACAACCACGTCATGTTTAAAAGACCGTTTAAACTGTCGCTGTTCAATAGCAGCTGACAGACAGCGCTTATCGATGCAGGTATAAGCACCTCTGCCAGGAAGTCGGTTCTCAAGGTCCGGCAAGATTTCCATCTCGGGCGTCTGGACAAACCGGAGGAGAAGGTTCTTGTCTTTGCTTACCCTACAGCCAAGACAGCTTCGCTGTGGGGCTTCTGCATTCCCTTTATGGGCCATATTTCAAATTACTCGGTGGCTGCGTCGGCACCGTTTTCGGTGACAGCAGCAGCATCCTGTTCCTGAACGGGAGCCTCATCCGCTTCATCTGCATCAGTTCCATCGAAAGATGAAAACTCCGGCGTTTGAGACTCGGAAACTTTCGATTCACTCTTGATATCAATCCGGCAACCGGTCAGGCGCGCCGCCAGACTGACATTCTGGCCACGCTTGCCAATGGCGAGAGAGAGCTGATCGTCAGCAACGATGATTTCAAGAGCGCGCTTTTCCTCATCCACAAATACCTTGGAAACCTGAGCAGGAGAAAGAGCATTACAGGCAAAACGAGCGATATCCTCAGACCAGGGAATAATATCGATTTTTTCTCCACGCAGCTCGGAAACAACATTCTGAACACGAGCACCACGCATACCAACGCAGGCACCGACCGGGTCAACATCACGATCATTCGATGAGACGGCAATTTTGGCACGGCTGCCGGCATCACGCACAATGGCATTTATTTCAACTATGCCTTCGGCAATTTCCGGCACCTCAGCTTCAAACAACTTGGCGAGCATGCTGGGATGAGTACGTGAAAGCATGATCTGGGGACCTTTGGTGGTCATGCGAATATCGGTAATAATCGCACGGACACGATCTCCGGGACGATACACTTCTCGCGGCATCTGCTCCTTGGCCGGCAATACCGCCTCGGCCCGTCCCAGATCTATGAGCAGCTCACCTTTTTCAAAACGGCGCACCATGCCGGTAATAACTTCCCAGATACGATCACTATATTCGTTATAGATTGTTTCACGCTCTGCATCACGCACTTTTTGGATAATGACCTGCTTGGCCGTCTGAGCTGCAATGCGGCTAAACCCGCTGGAGTCCAACTTTTCGCCCAGTGAATCGCCGATTTCAGCTTCAGGATCTATTTCATGAGCCTCGTCAAGTCCAATTTCCTTATAGGAATCCTCAACTTCTTCCACAACCGTGACAAATTCGAAAAGCTCAACTTCGCCACTTTCGTGATTGTAATGGGCTTCAAGTTCACGAGTGTTGCGATACTTTTTATTGGCAGCCGTCAAAACCGCCTGTTCCATGGCTTCCAGAACAACCTGACGGTCAATGCCCTTCTCTTTTACAAGTTGGTCGATGGCGTGCTTGAGATTAATTATTGTATCCACGATTACTTCTCCTTGCTGGCATATATAGGTATTTCAGATCAGAGTTCAAATTCAAGATTGGCCTTGGCAACCTGTTCAATCGGGATGGAAGCGGTCTGTCCCTCGGTGAGCGTCATTTTGACGACACCATCAACAAGTCCTTCAAGTTTACCCAAAAAAGTTTTTCGTTTATTACCGCTATCATCAAGAAAGGGTTGATAGGTACGGATTTTCACGAGACGACCGGCAAACCGGTCGTAATCAGCCTGTTTTTTAAGAGGTCGATCAAGGCCCGGCGACGAAACCTCAAGGGTGAAGTTGCAGGCAATCACATCTTCCACGTCAAGAACCATCGACAACTCGCGGCTAAAAGCAGCACAGTCGTCAAGCATGACGCCACCCTCTTTATCAATAAACAGACGCAACACGGCATCCGGACCAACCCTGCCGAATTCGATATCAACCAGTTCAAGCCCCATGGATTCCAGAATGGGCTGTGAAAGACGGCTGACGACAGTGCATGTATCTTCTTTTTGAGTTGCCATACCAATCCCGATTGGACAAAAAAAAGTGAGCCTTGCGAGCTCACTTACTGAGTGAACATAAATTGTTCTTCTTCGTACCATGCCGACGTCAGGAATGCAAGGAAATTTTTAACGCAAACGGTTATTTTATGCAGACTCGGCGCACTTCATGAATATCGGTAATACCTTGAAACACCTTGATAATGCCATCCTGCTTAAGCGTGGTCATTCCGTCGTGAGCAGCCTGCTCCCGGACATTATCCGTATCGGCACGACGCTTGATAAGAGTTCTCAAAACATCCGTACATTCAAGGACTTCATGAATACCAAGACGACCTCGATAGCCGGTATGACCGCATCGGTCACATCCGACTGCCCGGAACATGACGACATCCGTAAACCCCAATCCGGTGTAGGCAAATTCATTCCTGCCGTATTCATCTACAAGTTCCTCATACTCAGCCTCTGACGGATGAAAACTTTCTTTACAATCCTTGCAGAGTCTTCGAGCAAGGCGCTGAGCAAGAATACAGACAAGGGAATCTGAAAAACTGTATGGGTCAAGACCCATTTCAAGCAGACGCGTAACAGTTTCCGGGGCTGAATTCGTATGCAGGGTTGAAAAGACCAGATGCCCGGTCAGTGAAGCTTCAACCGCCGTACTGGCCGTTTCCTCGTCGCGCATCTCGCCAACCATTATGACATCGGGATCGAGACGCAGAAAAGAACGAAGCGCAGCTGCAAAGGTAAATCCGATACGCGGATTTACCTGAACCTGACGAAGGCCGGCCTGGGTGATTTCCACCGGGTCCTCCGCCGTCCATATTTTACGATTTGTCTGATTAATCTGGGCAAGACCGGAATGAAGGGTGGTTGTTTTTCCTGAACCGGTTGGGCCGACAACCAGAATAAGCCCATGGGGGCGTGCCAGTGATTCTTTGAATATCCGAAGATTCCGTTCCGTAAGGCCAAGATCGTTAAAACCGATAGGGTCGCCACTGGCAAGAACGCGAATTACTACGTCCTCAAGACCACCGACCGTCGGCATGGTTGCCACACGTAATTCGATATCAAGCGGACCAAATCGTTTGAACTCTATTTTACCGTCCTGAGGCCGCCTTCGTTCAGCAATATCCAAATCTCCCATTATCTTGATTCGGGAAGGAAGAGCAAATTTATACTTGTAGGGAATCCGCTGATATATTGAGCATTGTCCATCAACCCTGGTGCGCACAATGACATCCTTTTTCCCCGGATACGGCTCTATGTGAATATCTGATGCTTTATTCATGTAGGCATCATAAATGATCTTGTTGACAAGTTTGACAATTACGCTGTCTTTTTCGGTAACTTTCTTGGTTTCTTCTTCAACCTCCGGCTCATCTCCGGCCGAAGTTTTGCTCAGCAGATCGACAATACTGTCCGGCACAAGATCGAGATTAACCTCATCGTTTGCGGTTGAGGCACTTGCCGTATCAATATTGTACAGCCTCTTGAGAGATTTTGAGATGCTCGTTTCGGTTGCAATTGCAGAAATAATTTTAAGGCGGATGCTGTCTTCCAGTTCGCGAATATCATGGGCCTTTAACGGCAGTGCCATCGCGAGCGTAAGCGTATTGCCGATTTTCGAAATAGGGGCAATACGTTGTTTCTGGGCATACACGGCGCTTATGTAACGGGAAAGGGAAAGGTCGAGGTCCTGAGTGTTGATTTGAACGTACGGCATGTCATACTGGCTTGCGACGGCTTTTGAAAGACTCTCTTCATCAACGTAGCTCAACTTAAGCAGAGCCTTTTCAAGAGTTATGTTGCTCTGCTTGCCGACTTCACGAGCATGAGATATTTTCTGCTGATCGATGAACCCGCCCGAGATCAAAATATCGGTCAATTTGCGGCGCTTGTTTTTCTGGTCAAGCACAAAGCTGAGGTCACTCTCCTTAATAAATCCGAGCTTGCAGAGCAATTGTCCGATCGGCTGATCCGGAAAAACCTTCTGCAGATCCAGTGCCTCAAGCAACTGTTCCTGAGTAATCAGCTTTTGATCGACAAGCAACTCGCCTACTTTTTTTACATTCATATCCTGCATGCTCCCTAACCCTGATTAACAGGACAAGTGCGTTAACGAAATAAAACAACTTCAAACGTACTAAAACGAATAAAAAACGCTCGCCCCTGATGGGATACGAGCGTTATAGCAGATTAGACGATAAAGTAAAACCGTTTACCGGCTATTAATGGTAAATCCGTTTTCGGTAAAAAGATCCCTGATAACACGATCCATGGCGCGATCCGTCAGAAAAATGCCCCCACCGGGAAGAAGGGCATCGTCCAACTTAAAGCCAGACATCTGCAGTGAATATCCCGCCGAACCATCCTGCAACAAACTATGTTGGGCATAGCCACCTTTTATCTTCATCCGGGAAATCAACTTTTCCGATATCTTGCGAAAATCATCCTGCGCCTCCAGAATGACGACATTATAACCCTTGGTTTCAAGGATTCTGAACAAGGTATAATTTATCGGATCTCCATCGAAGCTGGTTACGACGTAGCGATTCCCACCACGCTCAAAATATCGCTCGGCCTTAACCGAGAGAGATATGCCGTTATTATCCGCTGCAAACACATCCACGCGGCGATCCCGTTCCGGAGAAACGGAAAAGGCAGAAAGGATTGCGTCAATCGTGTCTGACTGTTTTTTTGCGGATATATAGTGAATCGCGCGCGAGTCCCGCTGTGCAAACGGCTTGAGAGAGGCAAAAGGCTCATAGAGAGTAAAGCCCTCTTTTTTGAGGAACTCACCAAGAACCGGTGAAAGAGACGTACGCCCGCTGTTCACGAGGATCACGTCCTGCTTGATAAGACTTTCCGCAGTTTTCTCAACTTTGAAATCAGCTTGAACCGTAAGTTTCGGATCAACGCCAAATTCCATATTGAAATTTTCCTCAACAGAGTAGAATCCGCCGGCACCAAGCAGAGAAGCCAAAAACCGCTTCGATCCGGACGGCACTTCAGTCACAATTTGAATTGTAGCATCTTTATTTTCAATCAAAGCTTTTACAAGCGGTGGGATGCTGCCATTTTGATCCAGCACGATTCTCCCGCCATCCATTCTGGCAAACATGGGATATCGCTCCGGATCAAGAGTTAACGAGAATGTAGCGGTCTGTAGCGCCAGCGGTTTCAGCTGTTCCTTCTTAGGAGGAACAATCCTGTTCCATACTTCATGCGCCTTGTTGACGACTTCCTGCTCTGAAAGTGGACTGACCGGAGATTCAAGTTTGAAGGATTGCCTGGGAACTGAGCCCGAACCGGAAGTGTTGGAGTTGTCAGACCTGACCATTTGAAGCAGCTTTAGCGAGCCATCGGAGCGACGCCGAACCGGAGGAATGACTATTTTTTGGCCAATTTTAAGACGCTTGATATCGTAGATGTTATTTTCGCGCTTGATTTCTTCGATAAAAGACTCTGCTTCATTGTTGCTCAACCCGTAATCACGCATTAATATCTTGAAGAGGTGATCGCCGGGTTTTACCGTGTAAACACCCGCTTTGGCAGTTGTCGATGATGCTTTTCCGACATGACTGCGTGAAGAGCGCTTGACTCCGGTTTGCTGACTCTTTGCAGTACCCTTCGGACCGGCGAGTATCTGCGGATCTAACTCAAAACGAGGATCCATAACCGCATGCGCATCAGCCACACACAAAAGCATACCCAGACAGCACGTGGTGACAAGAGGTACGCGGATCTTTAAAAAGAGGGGCATTTTGTCTCCGCATAGTAATAATAAGCTGACAGATCAATTGATATCAGCGGGTAAAGCGTGCACCAATAATAAACAAAATCAGTTAACTGACACGACAAAAGCCTTCACAACTCCATGTTTCCTGTAGATCATGATTTCGCCCTTGTTCACGATTCTTCCGCTCTCGACCTGAAGACCAGCCTTCGTGCTTCGAGAGACTATCTGGTATTCCGGAGTTCCGGCAAACTCCTGCAGGACAGATTTAATCAGGGACTCTGAAAGGGGCACATCTTTTACAGCCAGCACCTGCACC
>JBAYTT010000211.1:0-7038 GCA_041675485.1 Pelobacteraceae bacterium
GGGACTGTTTGGCAAAGCCGATTCGGAGCGGGTCTGACGCCATGAAAAAAGACTTCCTCCTGTTTATCGGTTTTTCACTGCTGATCATGGTTGCTCCCCAGCTGTTCCAGGGGGGCTACCTGATGAACGTGCTGGTGTTTGTCGGCATCAACACCATGCTGGCAATAGCGCTCAACCTGCTGCTCGGCTATGCGGGACAGATATCTCTCGGCCATGCCGGTTTTTTCGGCCTTGGCGCGTATCTCTCCGGCATCATGACGACCACCTTCACCTTGGATCCCTGGGTAGCCATGCCGGTTGCCGCAGCCATTGTCGGTTGCCTGGCATATCTGATCGGTCTTCCGGTTCTGAAGCTCAAGGGGCATTACCTGGCCATGGCAACGCTCGGTCTCGGCATTATTATTTATATCGTGTTCAATGAAACGGTTGAATGGACCGGTGGACCCTCAGGATTGTCGGGAATTCCGAATTTGAAGATTGGCGATATCAATTTTGATTCGGATGTAAAAAATTATTATCTGATCTGGAGCGTGACCCTGGCAGTCATGCTGTTTTCGATCAATCTGGCAAACTCGCGAGTCGGACGGGCCTTGCGGGCCGTGCATGATTCCGAGGTTGCGGCACAGGTTCTGGGGGTCAATGCCCGTCTTCTGAAGGTGCAGATATTTGCCCTTTCCGCAATTATTTCGTCCCTGGCCGGCAGTCTCTATGCACATACCATGACGTTCATTTCGCCGGCATCCTTCGGTTTCAATTTTTCGATCGAATTGCTTACCATGGTTGTTATCGGAGGCCTGGGAAGTGTGTACGGCTCGTTCCTGGGCGCTGCACTGCTGACTCTTCTGCCGGAAATTCTGCGCGGCGCCAATGATTACGACATCATTATCTACGGTGCTCTGCTGGTCCTCATGGTGATGTTCATGCCGGGTGGACTCGTGCGGGGTATCCCCGCTCTGTTCAGAAAAATCGTCAGACAGAAGGGGGAGGCCGGCAATGCTTGAGGTTAGCGGCATCACTCAAATCTTTGGCGGCGTGACCGCACTCGATTCGGTTTCCTTTGCTATTGCCAAAGGTGACATTACCGGGGTAATCGGTCCGAACGGCGCCGGGAAAACAACCCTTTTCAACATAATCACCGGCATTTACCGACAGACTGCCGGCACGGTCCGGCTCGAAGGGAAAGATGTCACCGGACTGCCGCCGGAACGATTGGCCCGGCGTGCCATGGTGAGGACCTTTCAGAATATCGAGTTGTTCGGAGCAATGACGGTACTTGAAAACGTCATGGTCGGCATGCACACCAAGAGCTCCAGCGGACTGCTGGCCTGTGCTCTCAAGATGCCCTGGAGCATTTCCGAAGAGCGCCGGATTCGTGACGGGGCCATGAAGTGGCTTGATTTTGCCGGCATTCCGGATCTGGCTGACCATACCGCCGGCAGTCTCCCGTTCGGAAAAGGGCGCCTGCTGGAGATTGCCCGGGCACTTGCGGTGGAGCCGCGCATCATCCTGATGGACGAACCGGCTGCAGGACTGAACAGCCAGGAGACCCTCGGCCTGGCGCAGCTGATCAAGCGAATCCGGGATCTGGGTATTACCGTCGTTCTCGTTGAACACGACATGGAGCTGGTCATGGACATCTGCGACCGGATCGTGGTTCTCAATCTCGGCAGGAAACTTGCCGAGGGAACTCCCCGCGAGATTCAGGAAAGCCCTGAAGTCATCGCGGCTTATCTGGGGGATGACGACTGATGCTGCGCCTAAAGAACATTAATACGTACTACGGCAAGGTTCACGCCCTCAAGAATGTTTCCCTCCATCTGGGGGAGGGGGAAATTGTGACCCTGATCGGTGCCAACGGTGCCGGTAAAACCACCATCCTGAATACCATATCCGGTGTTACCCCTGCCTCCAGCGGCGAAATTGTCTTTTGCAAGGAAAGTGTCACTGCACTTGCGCCGGACAGAATCGTACAGCACGGCATATCCCAGGTTCCGGAAGGGAGGCAGGTTTTCAAGCCGCTTTCAGTCGAGGATAATCTCGACCTGGGTGCTTACTTGCGCTACCGGAGCAGGGAAGGGAAGGCTTCGATCCGCAAGGATATGGACAAGGTGTTTACCCTGTTTCCCCGTCTTGAAGAACGGCGCAAACAGCTGGCAGGTACCATGTCGGGTGGCGAACAGCAGATGCTGGCCATAGGACGGGCTCTCATGGCGAATCCCAAGATGCTCCTCCTTGATGAACCGTCCATGGGACTGGCACCGCTTGTCGTGCAGGAGATTTTCCGGGTTCTGGAGCGGCTGCGGCAGGAGAACGGCACCACGATCCTGCTGGTGGAGCAGAACGCCAAGGCAGCCCTGAAACTGGCCGATCGCGGCTATGTTCTTGAAACCGGCAAGGTTATCCTGGAAGGTCCGGCCGATGAACTGCTCGAGAACGCCGAAGTCAAACGCGCGTATCTGGGCAAAGACAAGAAGGAAATGTGGGAGCGATAAATCGCCCTTTAAAGCAGGACTCCATTAATCATAAGGAATGACTTCAATGCGTTTTCCACTGCGTCTCAATTACGATCTGACAAAGTACATCATCGGCAACAAAATCAAAAAAATAGAAAAATATCCGCTGGTATTGATGCTGGAGCCTACCCACCTCTGCAATCTGGCCTGTTCCGGCTGTGGCAGAATCCGCGAATACGCCGATACCATTCAGGAAATGATGACTCTGGAAGAGTGTCTGAGCTCAGTGGATGAATGCCCGGCACCGGTCGTTACCATAACGGGGGGGGAGCCGTTACTGTATCCGCAGATTAATGAACTTGTTGTCGAGACGCTGAAGAGGGGCAAGCATATCTACTTCTGCACAAACGGCATCCTGCTGGAAAAGGCGCTTGATGTCATGACGCCGCATCCCAATTTTACGTTCAACATCCACGTTGATGGCCTGGAAGAAACCCACGACCGCATTCTTGAGCGTAAAGGAGCCTTTAAAACCGCAATGGCGGGGATCAAGAAAGCCAAAGAGAAGGGTTTCAGGGTCTGCACGAACACGACCATATTTAATGAAACCGATCTGGTTGAAATTGAGATGCTCTTTACCAAACTTGAGGAGATCGGTGTTGACGGGGTGCTTGTCGCGCCCGGCTTCGGCTATGAAGCGGTCGGTGAAAAACTATTCCTTGAGCGGAGGGATATTGAGAGAAAGTTTGTTGATGTGTACGAGATGAGTAAAAAGCACCGTTTCTTTTCCACGCCGATGTACCTGCGTTTTCTCAAGGGCGAAAAGAAGCTGGAATGCACCCCCTGGGGGAACCCGACCCGTAACCCGCGCGGCTGGAAGGCTCCCTGTTACCTGATCACCGACGATCACTACCCGACGTATGCTGAAATGATGGCCAAGACCGACTGGGAGAAGTACGGCGTTGGGAAGGATCCTCGTTGCGCCCAATGCATGATGCATTGCGGTTTTGAACCGACGGTTGTCAACGAGATCGGCAAGAGCTGGAAGGATATACTGGAAATGATGATCTGGAACTTGACGTGAGGTAACATAAGGCGCCTGTTACGTTTTTGGAACAACCCATACAATAGTTGGTGGAGACGGAGATACACCGCCTGCTTCAACTGCCACCGCCGCGCAGTATTTTTCGGGAACCTCGATATCCCGGACGTGCCAGAACGACTGATTGCAATTAATGAGGGTCGGCGTCGGTGGCTCTGCAACGTTCATCGGAACATCAAAACTGCTACTGGCTAAAGAAAACCCCCTTCCGCAGGCTTTCAGGCATGCCTCCTTGCGGACCCAGCAGCGGTAAAAAGCCCGGATCTGCTCTGAAGCCGGCATGGCACGCAGCTCTTCCTGTTCTTGCCGGGAGAACGCCAGTCGCGCCATGTCAAAAACAGGTTTCTCTGCTGCAATTCTTTCAACATCAATACCCACCTCGACACCGGCGGCAACGGCAATAACCAGCAGATCATCCACGTGTGACAGATTGAAACGAAGATCATCCGTATCCGCACGGTACGGTTTGCCCTGTTCTCCCGTGGCAATTTGCACGTCTGCAGGGTCAATATTTGAGTACCCACCCAAGATGCCACGCAGTATGCCACGCCCAACAATAAAGCGGCTTTTAACCAGATCACTCTTCAGTAAACCTGCGCGTTCAATTTCAGTTGCAGAAAGAAGGCGTTCATAACCGGTCAGCCCCGATAGACCGTGCGACAGGGTCAGGCAATACAGGTGCACTTCGTTGTCGCGTGGCCGAGGCGTTGGCTTCATGCAGGTGGATGGAACAGCGACCGGCGCAGCCGCGCTAATCCTTCATCGACTGATATTTCGGGGTTGTAGCCAAAGTCGCGCCGGGCGGCGCCGATGTCGAACCAGTGGGCTGAGGCGAGCTCGTGGGCGACAAAACGGGTCATGGGCGGTTCACCGGAGAGCCGGAACAGGCTCCAGAGCCCCTCGCAGATGCAGCCGATCGCGAAGGCCAGTTTCGGCGAAATGCTGCGGGTTACGGGCGGGACATCGGCGGCGGCGAGGATGCGGTTCACCATATCCCAGAGCGGCAGCGGCTCACCATTGCTGATGAAATAGCACTTCCCCGCTACGCTGCTGCCGGGAGAAAGCTTATCCGCGGCCTGGAGATGGGCACGGGCGGCATTGTCCACGTACACCGTATCCACCAGGTTGGGACGGGTGCCGATGCGGCGCAGTTTACCGGCGCGCCCTTTGGCGATGATGCGCGGCCCCAGGTGATTGTCGCCCGGTCCCCAGATCAGGTGGGGACGCAGGGCTGTTACCGCCAGCTCCGGCGAGTTAGCTGCCAGTACCAGCTGCTCGGCCAGAGCCTTGGTTGCCGGGTAGTTCGCTTCATAGAACTCCGGGTAGGGGAGAGACTCGTTGCCACCTTCCACATCGCTTCCGTCGAAGACGACGCTGGGGGAACTGGTGTAGACCAGTCTGTTGATGCCATTGTGCCGGCAGGCGGCAATAACGTTTTCAGTGCCGACCACGTTGGCCTGGTAGAAATCGTGGTAACTCCCCCAGATGCCGGCCTTGGCGGCGACATGAAACACCAGATCGCACCCTGAAGCCGCAGCAATGACAGCGTCCCGATCTTCCAGGCTGCCCTTGACCTGTTCAACCCCGAGTGCCGCCAGGGCGGGATATGCGCTGCGCGAAAAGCTGCGCACCTCGTCGCCCCGTTCACGCAGCATCCGTACGATCACGCCGCCGAGAAAGCCGCCACCTCCGGTAACCAGAGCTTTCATGCCCGTGCATCCCTGGCCCAGACTGCCAGTTTCTCCCGGAAGATCTTGGCATTGTGCCGGATATCGACCGGAAAGGAAGGATGGAAGAGGATCGTGCGGACGTTTTTGGTATGGGGATAGCGGCTGCCTAGTTCAATAAGTTCCGCGCGGATCCGCTCCTGTTCAGGCTTCCCGGTCTTTTTCTCCAGCTCTACGCAGAGCACCGGCTGCTGGCTGCCCGGCATGCCCGGTCCGACCAGGGCGGTACGAAAAACCGCCGGATGGGTGTTGAATATACCTTCC
Source organism: Pelobacteraceae bacterium (assembly GCA_041675485.1). Lineage (GTDB taxonomy): Bacteria > Desulfobacterota > Desulfuromonadia > Geobacterales > Pseudopelobacteraceae > JACRCG01. Next base: position 5,547 of record JBAYTT010000211.1, read on the forward strand.
ACCGGAATGGTGAACAGGGTTTCTCCGGAAGTAACCACCCGGTGGGATTTGCGCCCGCAGAACCAGATCCGGCCGCTCTTGTCCAGGTAACCGACATCGCCCATGCGGTGCCAGACGCCTCCGTCGGAATCGGAGATTTTCGCCATGCTGGTCGCATCGGGGCGGTTCAGGTAGGCGCGGCTGACCTGCGGCCCACGCACCGCGATCTCGCCCACTTCCAGGGGAGGAAGCGCCAGTTCGTCGCTCCATGCTGCTATCGGTGCATCGCTGACCGGAATGATGGCAACGGAAATGCTTGCAACCGGACGGCCGACGCAGACGCCATGCCCCTCGCCGGTCATTACCCCCGTTTCTCCCAGCACTTCCCGGCTGCCGATGGAGCTGACCGGCAGCGCCTCGGTAGCGCCGTAGGGGGTGAATATCTCGGCATCGTCGGGGAGCAGCGCGGCAAAGCGTTTCAGTACCGAGGCCGGGACCGGGGCACCGGCGGAAATCACCCGTTTGATATGGGGAAACCTGCTGCCGTGCGACTCGCCGAAGCGTCCGACCCGATTCAGCAGGGCCGGGGAACCAAACATGGTGGTGGCGGAATATTCGGCTGCCGGGCCGAGTATCTTGCGGGGATCGACTGATCCAGGGCGGGTGAAGTCCATGTGCGGAATCAGGGCGGTCATGCCGAGGGCCGGGGCGAACAGGGCAAAGAGCGGAAAGGTCGGCAGATCGATCTCGCCGGGGCGGATATCGTACATCTCCCGCAAGGCCTCCACCTGTGCCGCAAAAGTGCCATGGCTGTAGATCGCGCCCTTGGGTGGGCCGGTGCTGCCGCTGGTGAACAGGATGGCGGCCACGTCGTCACGGCGGGTTTCCGCTGCTACAAACGGCGCCGATTGAGAGGAGCGCCGCACTTCATCGAGCGGTATGCCGCCCCAGAAAGAACCGCCACCGACGACAACATTGATGCGGATGCTGGTGCGTCCCCAGCCGAGCAGACGCCGGGCCACGTGCGCCTTGGGAATGCCGATGAATGCTTCCGGTTCGGCCTCGGCAAGGCATCCCTTCATGTTGCGCGCCCCGATGCCCGGATCGATGAACACCGGCACGGACCCGGCCTTGAACAGGGCAAAGGTCAGGGCAAACAGTTCAGGGGAGGGTGGAACCAGCAGCGCAACCCTGGTACCGCGGCCAATGCCGATTTGCCCCAACCCATCAGCGATACGGTCGCTCTCCCGGTCCAGTTCCCGAAAGGTCAGGGAACGTTTTTCCTGGGGAAAGATGATGGCGGCAGTATCCGGCTGGAGCCGGGCCATTTCGGTCAAGGGGCGGGAGATGTTGACGATGTCGCTTGCGACCATTACTTACTGCTCCGTCCGGTCAAGAAATCGTGAGATCAACGGCACGATCTCATCTTTGGCATCTTCGAGGATATAGTGGCCGCAATCCGGGTAACTGTGGACTTCGGCGGCGGGGAAACGCTGCTGCCATTCGGCCAGAA
>JBAYTT010000212.1:0-6945 GCA_041675485.1 Pelobacteraceae bacterium
AGACCGCCGGAATAGGCCAGAACGATCTTTTTGATTTCCTGCTTCTTAATTGGTGCCATCTGCGTAGTCTCCTTTGGACTGGAATTTATTTGATCAACGTAGCCATGATAGCTTTTTGAATATGTAACCGGTTCTCAGCTTCGTCCCAGACAACTGAGTTTTTCCCTTCAATGACCGAGTCGGATATTTCCTCACCGCGATGGGCAGGAAGACAATGCAGGACCACACAATCCGGCTTGGCGAGCGCAAGCAGAGCATCATCCAGGCAATAGCCGACAAAGGCCTTCTCACGCTCTTTCTGCTCGGCCTCCTGCCCCATGCTGGCCCAGACATCGGTGTTGATTACATCGGCACCGGCTACAGCCACCTTCGGGTCGGTCGTCAACGTGATCCTGCCGGGAGCTTTGCCATTGGCCCACGCCATGACACCTGCATCCGGTTCGTATCCGACAGGGCATGCAAGCCGCAATTCAAAGCCGAAAATTGCCGCTGCCTCGATCCAGGTGTTGGCCATGTTATTGCCGTCACCGACCCAGGCATATTTCAGCCCTTCACAGCTCTTTTTATGTTCGATGACCGTCTGCAGGTCAGCCATAATCTGACAGGGGTGGAACAGGTCCGTCAGACCGTTGATTACCGGCACATCCGAGTATTTCGCAAACTCTTCCACGATCTCCTGGCCAAAAGTGCGGATCATGACGCCGTCGCAATAACGGGCCATGACTCGCGCCGTATCCTTGATCGGTTCGCCGCGCCCCATCTGGGAGTTGGCTGACGACATGAACAGGCCGTGACCGCCAAGTTGAAAGACACCAACCTCAAAGGAAACCCTGGTGCGTGTGGAGGCTTTTTCGAAAATCAGCGCCACGGTTTTGCCGTCCAGCAGTTTGTGCGGAATTTTGCTCTTCTGCTGTGCTTTCAGCTCGGCAGCCAGGATCAGCATCACATCCAGTTCAGCTTTGGTGTAGTCGTGCAGCGCCAGAAAGTGTCGCGTCATCTCTTCTCTCCTATGCCTCGACCTCGGCAAAAATGCCGTCGAGGATTTCTAACATTGTGTCGATTTCCTGCTTGGTTACGACCAGCGGCGGGACAAAGCGGAGCACCGTGTCATGGGTTACATTGAGCAGCACCCCACGATCGTGCCCTTTCTTGACAATGTCTGCGCCTGGAATGGCCAGGCTCATACCGATCATCAGGCCGACGCCGCGCACCTCATTGACAAAAGAGTACTTCTTACCCAGCGCTTTAAGTTCGCCGGTCAGATAGTCACCGATTTCTTCACAGCGGTTCAGCAGGCCATCCTCCAGAAGAGTACGTATGGTGGCAATGGCAGCGGCGCAGACAAGCGGATTACCGCCAAAGGTTGATCCGTGGGTGCCGGGAACAAATGCCGAGGCAAATTTGTCCTTTGCCAGCATTGTGCCGATGGGAGCCCCGCCAGCCAACGCCTTGGCCAGAGTCATGATATCGGGTGTCACACCAAAGTGTTCATAGGCAAAGAGCGTACCGGTACGCCCCATCCCGACCTGAACCTCGTCAAAGATAAGAAGCAGGCCATGCCGGTCGCAGATGTCCCGCACCGCTTGAAAATAGCCGGGAGACGGCATGTTAACGCCGCCTTCGCCCTGGATCGGTTCCAGCATGATGGCGCAGGTAATGGGCGTTACCGCCGCTTCAAGCGCAGCAACATCGTTGAACGGGACATGCTTGAATCCGTGCAGGAGCGGATCGAAAAAACGCTGAACCTTCTCCTGTCCGGTAGCCGAAACAGTCGCCATGGTACGTCCGTGGAAAGAATCGGCTGCGGTGATGATCTCGTAGCGCTCCGGTCCGAAGGTATCACGGCTGTATTTTCTCGCCAGTTTGATCGCCGCTTCGTTGGCCTCTGCGCCGCTGTTGCAGAAGAAGGCCTTGTCGGCAAACGAATGGTTACAGAGCAACTCCGCCAGTTCGATCTGCTGGGGAATCTGATAGTAATTGGAGCAGTGGATCAACTCGGCCGCCTGTTTCTGGAGCGCAGCGACAACATTCGGGTGGCAATGCCCCAGATTGTTGACCGCGACTCCTCCCAGAAAGTCGAGATATTCCTTGCCGTCAGCGTCCCACAAACGGCACCCCGCCCCTCTGACGGGAACAATCGGATAGCGGCCGTACGTTTTCATGATGTATTTATCAGATTTTTCAATCCAGTACTGTGAATTCATTTGGTGATCTCCGTTCCTATGCCGATATCGGTGAAAATCTCGAGAAGTACGGCATGGGGCACCCGGCCATCGATAATATGGGCTTTTTTGACCCCGTCTTTGAGGGCATCGGCGCAGCAGACAACCTTGGGGATCATGCCGCCGGTAATTGCCTCTTCCTCGATCAAACGGTGCAACTCAGCCACCGACAAGCTCTCCAGCAAGGTGCCGTTATTATCCTTTACCCCATTGATGTCGGTCAGAAGGATCAGTTTTTCAGCATTAAGGGCCGCCGCAACCCTGCCGGCAACCAGATCCGCGTTGATGTTGTAGCTTTGCCCATCGATCCCGACCCCGACCGGCGCGATGACCGGAATATACCTGCCATTTTCCAGCGCATTGATCAGATCCGTATTTACATTGACCACATCTCCGACAAAGCCGATATCGAGAAGTTCAACCGTGCCGTCATCCCCCTTGACTTCCTGCAGCATCTTCTTCGCCAGCAGCAGTGTGCCGTCCCTGCCGGTAAGTCCGACTGCGCGTCCGCCATGCTGATTGAGGTACCCGACTACTTCTTTGTTAACCTGACCAGCCAGGACCATCTCCACGACCTGCATCGTCTCCGAGTCGGTTACCCGCATGCCGCGCACGAATTCGGATACGATGCCATAGCGCTTCAGGGTATCATTGATCTGCGGGCCGCCACCATGAACGATAACGGTGTTGATCCCCAACGATTTGAGCAGCACCACATCCAGCGCGAACGACTCCTTCAGCGCCTCGTCCGACATGGCATGCCCGCCATATTTTATGACAAAGGTTTTACCGGAAAACCGTTGAATGTACGGCAATGCCTCCATTAACGTGTTTGCTTTTTCGATTAATTGTTTCATCTCTTTTTCCCATCCGAACCTGATAAACAGGATACGTACGTTAACAAACGTATAGTGGAGAAATAATTTCTAACGTACTAAAAATAAAAACTGCCAAAGCTGTAAGCGGGGCAGTTTACCGTAAGTTGATGAAAATCTCAAAAGTTTATTGCAGTGGCAAGCTGATCGTTACTGTCGTACCTAAACCCGGTTCACTGTCGAGGCTGATGCTTCCCCCATGCTGCCGAATATAATCCCGCGCGTAGAACAGCCCCAGCCCGAAACCTCGTACCTGACCGGTGTGATCCGGGTCGATCTGATAAAATTTTTCAAATACCTTTGGTATCTCGGATTCCGGAATCCCAACACCGGAATCCGAGACAATAATAAAAACAGACTCACTGTTGCTTCCGATCTTTATGGAAACATGGCCATGTTTCCCGGAAAACTTGAAGGCATTATCGATCACCTGCAAAAGTGCAAAGCGGATTTTGGAAACGTCAAGATACACAGTGGGCAGTTCGCCCGGGGTGAAATCAATTTCAACATCGTAATGGCAGTGCACTTCCCGGCATTTGAGCAGTACTTCTGCGATGACTTCATTCAAGTCACAGGGGCTCTTGTTGACACCGGTACCGTTAACCATTACCTGACTGAATGCCAGCAGATCTGCCACCAGTTGACCGAGATACAGGGCTTCCTCATTGGCCAGGGCGATATTCTGTTCAAAGACCGGGTCGGCTGGGGAAAATACCCCCAGGCGAAGATTCTGCAGAAAAAGGGAAATACCGGTGATCGGTGTACGCAGTTTATGGGAGACAAGAGACATAAATGCGTTTTTAAGTTCGTCGGAACGCTTGATATCTGCGAGTTCCTCCTTGAGCGCCTTTCTCCCCAGGGCTTTTTCGATAGAGGTCCGTAACTGAAGCAGATTGAGCGGTTTGTTGATAAAATCATCCGCATCTTCTTTAAGCGCGCTCAGTATCGTTTCTTTTTCCACAAAACCGGTCATGAGGAGTACGGTCGCATTCGGGTCGAGCGCCTTGACCTGTTTGAGCAGATCTAAACCCGATCCTCCCGGCATCATGATGTCGGTCAGTATCAGATCAACATGTTCCTTTTCGTACAGCCGAAGAGCCTCCTCACAGGTTCCCGCCTGGAGAACCCGATATTCCCGGAGCGCCCGTTCGCACAATTCACGGATGACTTTTTCGTCATCAACAACCAGAATAGTATGCGCTGACAGCTGTGTAGAATGTTCTTTATGAGTATGTGATACCGCCATGCTGAACTCCGGAGTGCTCACAGTTCCAATCAGCGACCGGAAAGAAATGCGGCAACTGCTGCCAACGCTTCATCCAACTTTTCCGGCTGACTCCCGCCGGCCTGAGCCAGTTCCGGCTTACCGCCACCACTACCGCCGACAAGAGGCGCAATCTGCTTTATAATATCACCGGCCTTGATTGAGTTGCTCAAATTTTTCGTAACAGCCACAAGAAGATTTGCCTTGCCTCCGATAGCTGCACCAAGAGCAATCACTCCCTCTCCGATGCGATCTTTCAACGTGTCTGACAAGTCCCGTAGCGCCTTGATGTCTTCTACCTGCACCTGCACTGCCAGCAGCTTGACCCCCTGCACCGTGGTCGCCTGCGACAGCAAATCTCCTGAAGCGGCAACATTCAACCTGGACTGCAGCGAATCAATTTCCCGCTGCAACTCTCTCTGCCGTCCCAACATTTTTTCGATCCGGTCGCGTGAGTTACCGGCTTCCGCTTTGAGCAGGAGAGCGATCCCCTTCTGTTCGTCCTCCATCTGCCTGACGAAATCGAGCGCCCCGAAACCGGTCAACGCTTCGATACGACGTACACCGGCGGCAATCCCCGCTTCTGAAACAACCTTGAACAAGCCGATATCACCGGCGGCCCGCACATGAGTGCCGCCGCACAGCTCCATACTGACGTCTCCGACCCTCACAACACGGACCGAATCACCATACTTTTCGTCAAAAAGCGCCGTGGCACCCGCCTCGATCGCTTCGGCAATGTTCATCTCACGGGTTACCACCTGATCATTCGCCATGATGAAACAGTTCACAATCGTTTCAACACGCCGCAGCTCTTCCTCTGTTACCGCCGAATAATGGGTAAAGTCGAAGCGCAGACGCCCCTCCGATACCAGTGAACCGGCCTGCTTGACATGATCTCCCAGCACCTGGCGAAGAGCGCTCTGCAGCAGGTGAGTCGCAGTGTGATTGCGGCAGGTGGAATCGCGTTCGGTTTTGGAGACCTTCAGATCCGCGGCATCGCCGATTTTGATGACCCCTTCGGTAACAACTGCGTGGTGGACAATCATATCGACAAAAGGTCGGCTGGATGTCGCAACATCCAGATGGGCGTTACCGGTCGAAATTGTGCCGCTGTCACCTTTCTGGCCACCCGAGTCTCCATAGAAGGGGGTCTTTTCCGTAATCACCGCAATCGAATCGCCCGCTTCAGCCGATTCGACAGAAACCCCGTCCCGGATTATAGCCAGCACCGGCGCATAGGTCGACATTTCGTCATAGCCGACAAACTGACCGTGCACTCCGCTGTTGTGAAGTTCTTTATAGACCTGGGCTATCCCCTCCTCACCCGAGCCTTTCCAATGCTCACGCGCCTGCGCCCGCTGCCGCTCCATGCAGAGCTCGAATCCGGCTTCGTCAATCGTAAAAGCTTCACTCTCGACAATATCCGCAGTCAAATCGGTCGGGAAGCCGTAGGTATCATACAGCTTGAACAGGACATCACCCGGGATGACATTTTTTCCTGCATTCCGCAGGGCAGCCACCTCATCATTGAGAATCGCGAGCCCGCGATCCAGGGTTTCGGCAAAGCGCTGTTCCTCGCCCAGAACGACCTTCTTGATGTATTCTTCACGTTCCTGAAGTTCCGGATACGCCTCACCCATGGTCTCCCGAACCGCATCAACCATATGATAGAGCATCGGATCAGCACAGCCGAGCATCTTGGCATGACGTGCCGCACGGCGCATGATCCGTCGCAATACATAGCCACGCCCCTCGTTTGAGGGGAGCGCCCCGTCGCAGATCAGGAACGTCACCGCCCTGGCATGATCGGCAATGACCCGCATCGAAACGTTGTCCTTCTCATCGGCGCCATAGAGCTTCCCGGTCAGCCGTTCGATATGGCGGATAATTCCCTGCAGGATATCGATATCGTAGTTCGAGCTAACTCCCTGCATAACGGCAGAGACTCGCTCAAGCCCCATGCCGGTATCGACCGATGGCTTCGGCAGCGGCGTAAGCGTGCCGTCGCTCGAACGATTGAACTGCATGAAGACGTTATTCCAGATTTCCATGTAACGGTCACAATCACAGCCGACCGTGCATTCCGGGCGGCCACAACCGACAGCGGCGCCCTGGTCATAAAAAATTTCGGTACAGGGACCACAGGGACCGGTGTCTCCCATGGACCAGAAGTTATCCTTCTCGCCAAAGCGGAAAATCCGCTCACGCGGGATACCTTCCTGGATGTGCCAGATATCGGCCGCCTCGTCATCATCGTTGTAGACAGTCACATAGAGACGACTTTTATCAAGCTTCAGCTCTTTGGTCAGAAACTCCCAGGCATAGGAGATTGCCTCTTTTTTGAAATAATCGCCGAAGGAGAAGTTCCCCAGCATTTCAAAAAACGTATGGTGACGTGCCGTTCTTCCAACATTTTCCAGATCGTTATGCTTGCCCCCCGCCCGAACGCACTTCTGAGAGCTGGCAGCCCGGTAATAACCACGATCCTCCAACCCCAGGAAACAGTCTTTGAACTGGTTCATACCGGCATTGGTAAACATCAGGGTTGGATCGTTCTTCGGGAGTATCCCTGAACTGGGAA
>JBAYTT010000213.1:0-6903 GCA_041675485.1 Pelobacteraceae bacterium
AGGTTGTAGGTGGTACCGCTGGTGGAGCTGGTGCCGTTCTTGTTGATGATCAGGTTGATTGCCGCCCAGTCGGTGAAGCTCAAGGAAAGGGTGAAGCTGGTGCCCGAAGTGATTTCCACGTTTGAGGTATCGGACAGGGTGTAGGTTGCGCCCCCTTCGCCGGTTACGGTGAATCTATTGGCAACGATGTCGTTGACTGCACCGGAATGTTTGAGAAAGCCGGTGCCGGTGACCACCAGTGCGCCGGTGGCCGCGTCATAAGTGGCGCTGGTGATGGCCGGGGCAGCTACGTTGTTGACCGTGATTGGATTGGTGGCGTCCAAAGTGTCACCAGAGGTAAAGTTGGCGTCCCAGTCGTCAGCAGCCGCCAGATTGAAGGTGGTACCGCCGGTGGAGCTGGTGCCGTTCTTGTTCAGTATCTGGTTAACCGCCGCCTTGTCGGTTCCATTAAGCGTGACCGAAAAAACCGTGGCGCTGCTGGCCGTAACATTGCTGGTAGTCAGCAAGTAAGTGGAGCCACCTTCTCCGGTCAAGGTCAGCTTGTTCACGGCTATGGTGTCGCCGGTTGTCATATTGGCGCCGGTGACCGCCAGCACGCCGCTGGAGGCATCGTAGGTGGCGGAGGTGACGGTCGGGGCGTCCTGATAGGCGAATTGGTCGTTAACGCTGGTGGCGCTGGTGCCGCCGGCTGTGGTGACGGTGATATCTACCGTGCCGGAGCCTGCCGGCGAGGTTGCGGTGATCTGGGTTGCGGAGTTGACACTGAAACTTGCGGCATTGGTGCTACCGAACTTGACGGCGGTGGCCGCAGTAAGGTTGGTGCCGGTGATGACTACGGAGGTGCCCCCGGTAGCCGGACCGCTGGACGGAGAAATCCCGGTTACGGTGGGCGCCGCGACATAGGTGAACTGATCTGAAGCCCCGGTGGCACTGGTGCCGCCTGCCGTGACCACTGTTATATCCACCGTGCCGACCGAGCCAGCCGGAGAGGTGGCAGTGATCTGGGTAGCCGAGTTAACGGTATAACCGGTGGCGTCAGTGGCGCCAAACTTGACGGCGGTGGCCCCAGTAAGGCTAGTGCCGGTGATGACTACAGAGGTGCCCCCGGCAGCCGGACCGTTCGTCGGTGAAATGCCGGTGACGGCGGGAACACATGCCCCTGTAGTAAAAGTCAAGTCGCTGCCGTTGGCTGTTCCTCCGCCATTCACCCCCTTGACCCGGAAGTGGTACGTAGCTCCACCGCAGGTCAGACCTGAAATGGACGCCGAGACAGCCGTATTGGAAGAACCGGTAACCGGACTCTGGGCAGCGGTCGCCGAACTGCCGTAGCCGGTGGTAGTGCCGTAATCGAAGGTAACAGTGGTGTTATTCCCGTTAGCGTTGACCGTGCCGTTCAGGGTTGCGCCGGTGGCGGTAATACCGCTTGCCGCATTGCTGGTGACGGTGGGGAGAGGTATGGCAGATACATTGGCCACCGTAATGGAATTAAAATTCAGCTCACCAGGGCAAAAGTTGCTGGCTGTAGTGAAATGCCAGGTAATCGTAATTTCGGCAACATAGTCGTATCCCGCCACCGGAAACGGAACGGTAAAGGGGAAAGCGCTCAGCGACATGCTGCCGCTCCCCCATGGGGGGATGCTCGCGTTTGAAGCCAGGGAATGGATAGCGATGGTCGAGCCGATGCTATCTTTAAACGTTATGGTAAAGGTATCAAGATCACGATTGCCCGCTCCGGGGGATACGTCGAAATTCATATCCTTCAATGTAAAATGCTTGTTCGTCGTGCCACCCTCTGCCTTTATGACAAGCGTTGAAGTGGCACCAAGAGCAAGTCCGTTCGCATCGCCGGCATAGATACTGGTAAGAGCGCCATAAAAATCATCTCCCTGTTCAAAGGCATTGCTCACCTTGAACTTGTCGCCCTGGATCTTGAACCCGGCTCCGCCGCTGTCGGCACCTCCAAGAGTGCCGAAGTCATAGGTGCCGTTTCCAGTACCGATTGTGACAGCGCCTGCCTGCCCATACATTGAAACCATAAACAGCATAACGAATAGAAAAACGATCAATCGTCCGAACATGGTTATATCCTCCTTGGCGACAACTGTGGTCTGCGTCGCATTTTTACCCGTTTTTATGCTGCTCTGTATGGTTTCAGATGCCGCAGGATGCCTGGGACGTCTGGCATAGTCAATTTTTAAAGTAATTCTATGCATCTCTGAACAAAAACATATATCGGGGGGAGAGAGCAGCACGCCCTCTCCCCCGCTGTTTCGGTCATCCAATTAAAACTGCTGGTCATCCCCTTACAGGATAGATTCCGTAAACGGCAATACAGAGCAACACCGGCAGATAGGGCTGCATGTTGTCGTGAGGCACTGGCCCTGTGGCTGTTCCTGCCTGTTGTACAGTATCAGCGGCCAGTTGAGTGCCTGCAGTTGGCTGCGGCTGGTAGGTGAAGGTTGGGACGAAACTTCTTCCAACCATTCCACCTTTGGCCAGATAATTATTCGAAACAGTATTTTTGTCCGCATTAACCGTTGGACTCGACATTACGTTGAACCCATGGTTATGGGGCGGAAAGTTGCTCCCCGACAACGACACCGTGGCTCCGCCAACAGTCTCTCCCAAATTCCGGGCTGTTAACCCCTGCCCGGCGCCGGCATCCATAGGTGCTCGCCCTGACAGGTTCGGCAGGTTGAAGTAGGTTCGGCCGTCGCCGCCGAAGTATGTGCCTAAAATGGAATAGAGTGCACTGTTCTGAGTAATATTCATGATCTGCCCGTCGCAGGTCGCCCAGCCATAGGGGGCATAGGTGAAGGCAAAAGCTCGTATTTCTCCGATAAATGGATCAGCCATAACACTTTCTCCTTGTGATCAAGATCTTGAGGGCCAGATGCCCGTCAGGGCGATGCAGCAGTTGATTGTCAACGATGGCTGCACGTTGTTGTGACCGCTTGAACTGCCGGCCGGCGAGAGCGCGCCTGGCGCCATGGTAGCCGCCGGCGAAGCCTTGGTAGTCGCATAGGCGGATTTGCCTGCATCCGCCACAGCTGCCAGTATGTTGCCCTGTGGCACATTGCTGCTGCCGGGAAGCGAATTGGCCATCAGCGTATGGCTATGGGCAGGTAATTGAGATGTTGCCGTCAAGGCAACGGTTTCGGCACCGCCAAATTTCCCCTCAAGGTAGGTGGCGTTGGCATGCATCATGGTTCTTCCCCGAAGGTCGGGCAGGTTGAAGTTTGTCGTACCGTTACCGCCGTAAGTCGTGCCGAGCAGGCTGTATAACGCCTGGTTCTGTGCGATACCCAAGAGCTGCCCGTCACAGGTGGCCCACCCCTGAGGAGCATAGTTAAAGCCAAATATCCTGATTTCACCTAAAAATGGATCAGCCATGTAGTTCTCCTTTCGTCCTAAGATCGCTGGGGGAAATAGCCGTTAGTGGCAATAATGAAATTTACGCACTGGGCCGGCATCAGATTGGAGTGGGGCTGGGCCGGGGTGGGTGGGGCAGATCCCACTGAAGCCTGGTTCATGAGGCTGTCGGCTGCCGCTGATGAATAGAGGCTGAAACCTGCGCTGTCCCCCGGATAGTTGCCGCCCGGAGCAGCGGTTGTGCCGGGGCCGCCCGCGCTGATAGCGTGGCTGTGTGACGGAATATGCGCCGTTTGCAGCGTTTCCGCCTCTGTGCCGAAGGAAGTGCCGATCACCCTGTTGGTAAGGCCTGGTCCCTGTCCCATGTGAACAGGCACGCGCCCCCGCAGGTCCGGCAGTTTGAAGTTAGTCGTCCCGTCTCCACCATAGTACGTCCCGATCACTGAATAGAGAACATCGAACTGGCTGATCTGCAATGTGCTCCCGTCGCAGAAAGCCCAGTCCATGGGGGCAAAGGTTCCCCCGAACATCCGTATTTCACCTACAAATTGATCACTCATCGTTTTCCTCCTGTTATTGGGAAGATCAACTTCTTAGTCATTCCGGCAAAAAAGCCCGGGATGACCCTTTGCAGCTTGCACCACAATGTACTTCAACCCTTGACTATCGCGATGGTTACACCCCCCTTGGGCGAGCTGAAGATCGCCTGATAATAGACTGCATCCGTCTTGCCGGTATGAACCGGCCCCAAAAAGAGCTCCAGCTCCCCCAAAGCAGCATGTCGCACCAGGTGCGTATCATGGCGAAACACGGCAGCCGTGCTCCCCTTGAACATGAGCGAGAAACTGTCCAGAGATGCGGAACCGGTATCTTTTACCTCAACCAGTTCAATTGCCACCGGGTCCATATCTACCGGTGTAACCTCAAAGATGGTTGCAATATGGGGTTCAAAATCGATTTGTTTAAGACCTGACATTACACTCCTCCGTAACTTGATATATTCATTCAATAAATCACAGCTGGAATACATTGTCCGCAAAGGGACGGACCATGAAATAATAAACTCCCCTATCCTCTTCAATCCGGAAACCGAGCCGCTGGTAGTAGTCGAGGACCGGATTGTTCTTTTCCACATGCAGGCTGACAGTAATGCCGTTTTTGTCTGCTTCCTGCAGCAGCGCTTTCAGGAGAGTAGCGGCAATACCGCGGCGCTGAAACTGCGGCAGCAAGGCAATATCAATCAAGCGGCATTCATCAGCGCGGCGATCAACATAAAATCTTCCGGCCGGCAGATCATTCTCCAAAATGATATCGAAACTGGGATTCTGGTAACTGCGCATGTATTGGCTGTGCTGCAGAGCAAACTGCATCCGCACGAATTGCTCCCACTGCTCGTCCGGCCACCCCGTCATCTCCTTCTCTTCCAAGCGGGTGGAAGCGTAGAGCTGGAAGAGAAACTCCATATCCCCCTCTACTATCGGGCGGAGCGATATATGTGAGGAATTGGTCATCATGCACCCCTCCCCGGGAAACGCTCACGCCGCTGTCGCGCTACCGTGGCGATCATCTGCGGATAGTCTAACTCATCCGGTATCAGGAGCGGCAGGGCAATCTTTTCAGCCACGCAGCGGCGTACGGCATTACTCCATTCTGAACCGCTACGCGGAATATTGCCGGCCAACGCACTGATGGTCAACTCCTGTCCCCAGTAGTAGATCTGATCTGCCAGCACGTTGGACTGCATGCAGCGCACCTCATCAACTGTCTGTGGCTCCTCCAGGCAACGCCAGATGTCGGCATAAAGAAAATCCACCGGCTTGTCAGGCCGCCACTCAAGAGCATCGGCCAGGATGATACGAATTTTATTACGGGCAGAGACTGGCAAGCCATCCATGGCACGGGAATGATGGAACAGTTCTATCACTTCCGGGTCGCGCTCAATGACTGAGACCATGAAGACCTTCGGGTTCAGCGCCATATTTACCGCAACCCACCCCATGCCTAGCCCCATCACCACCGCATGGCCGAAGGCATAGCGGCATCCCAGCTCCTGGCTCTCGATCTCATGGGGCGAAAGCGACATCCAGGTTTCCCATCTTTCGCCGGTTTCGCCATGGTTACGCAGCAGTACCGGCATGCCGAATACTGCCCAGAGATCGCTAAAATAACCGCGATCAAGGCAAAAACCTGTACGAGCCATCTTCCATTTCCCGACAACACCTTCCTGATACACCGGCATATGCAGAGATGTGGCAAAGAGCGGCGCACCAAGGGTCTGCGCCAACTGTTCGGCTTCTTGTGGTGTCAAGTGTTTGTATTGCATAGCATCCTTATATTCCGGCCTGAAAGTAGCTGCGGCTGGCAAACATGCAAGAGTACCCAGTATCGATCCCATGCTTCACCTGAACTATTGGCGTTTGCAGACTGGTTGCCGTGGCGGGAAGTCGAGTTTATGGCAGGGAAGACGGATTAAACTCTGGGGAAGGCCACATGAAAAACCCTACACACAATTAGTCGTAATCAGATATGCCAACTTAACCCCAATGTCAACATATTTTTGGGAATCATTTAATAATGTCACCCAAATTAAATTGTAAGCACGTTGACATGCAAAACCTGCTGTTGTTGGCACTACGCCGCCGGCCAGTTTCAGCGTGGCAGTAACAACTTCAGACACTTGGGTAACACAGGCTGAATTGGCGTTTACCAAGCAGATGCACTTTACACTTTACCGGTTACAGCGGTTTTGTCAATTATGGTGAGGATTGATACCGGAGTAGTCGTGGATGTGACCGGAACGATAAATCTATCTATCGTCGTTGCGCGTTGACACATACGACGAGGTAACCAGTAAAAGATCTATCACAGTTGGTTGTAGTGTAGAGAATAGGGTGAGACTGGGGGGGGGGAGAAGCGAATACGCCTAATATGTCGGCGGTAGAGTTCGGTGCGTAACAGTTTTAATGTGAATCGAGATTATTCAGTCGATCTTTGGTACAGAGGAGTTTACTGATACAAGCAGTTCTGTTTTATCTCCATGTGACATCTTCTTTATCTGCAATTCTCTTTTACTGGCAGAACTCCGGGTGTGGCCACTTTCCAAATATACGATTTCCAATGGCCTCCTTCCCCGAAAATACTTTGCGCCCCCTCCTTCTGAATGCTGCCGATAACGTCGCTCCGGATCAGTTGTAATGCCGGTATATAACGAATTGTCTGAGCATTGAATGATATAGACGTACCAAATCATGAGCTTCCTCCACTTCAATTCCACTTTACACAACTGCCAATTTCACAGTTTCCTCTCTGAAGAACACTTCACCATCGCATAACGCCAGCAATTCTGAGCGCATTAAATTAAACGCCAAGAGCCCCATCATTCGGCTGAATGATGGGGCTCTTTTTGATTTATTCCCGGCGGCGACCTACTTTCCCACACAGCTACCCGTGCAGTATCATCGGCCCTGAGGGGCTTAACTTCCGTGTTCGGGATGGGAACGGGTGTGACCCCCTCGGCATAGCCACCGAGAA
>JBAYTT010000214.1:0-6858 GCA_041675485.1 Pelobacteraceae bacterium
AACAGCGGGTTGGACGAAAGCGCATGCCTCACAGTGAAGAACATCGGAAAGCCGTGTGCGGGAAAACTGCATGCACGGTTTGATGAGGGAGGGCAGGGTGAAACCTGCTCTCTACTCTACCCTCCGGGGTCGCCTGATTTCACTCTCTTTAGATTTTCTTTTCTTAGCCTAATTGTTGTTTCAATCAGATCTGCAAGCGATAACTCCGGAAGTTTATTGACAAAAGAATCACAAACATCGCTAATAACCTGTGGATATTTCAGTAGTTGATTTTTTATTATTTTTTTTGTGATATCAAGTTCACTATGCACTTCAGCGTCAATATCACTTGAAATAACTGGTGGATGAGTCTCAATTTCTTTGAATTGAGGATTGTTACTGATAAACACTTTTTCAGAGTCGACAATTTTTGCGGTGTAACTGATGCCACACACTTCTTTAAATATCAGAATTTGGTTTTTCACTTGCAGATACGCCAAATATGGCAATAAGTTATCATTAGGTTCTTCAGCACATGTCTCCGAATACGAAAGAAAAAAAATCATCCCTATCAAGACAATCTTCGATTTAATCACCAAACACCTCCGTAATTGGAAAGCCCTTAAATTAGCCGCTCCTACGCCAACATCGCTATTGATCAGACCCGGCCAACATCCTAAATCGGCATATTGACCGACAAACAAACTCTAACTTGCTAATTTACGACCCATCACGAAACCGGCGCCAGCCGCGTCAGCACGCTCTTCGCCATCTCCAGAATCGCCTCGAATGACGTCTCTTTCAACGTGCAGACCAGCTTGTAATCCGGAGTGAACTGGTACTTCTTCGGCTCATTCCGCATCATGCCGATGATGGTGTCGGGCGAGGCCGGGGTGCGGGGGTGGAACGAGATGATCACCGCTTTGCCGTCGAAGTCGATCTGGCGCACGATCAGCTTTTTCAGCAGCACCCGCAGCTTCATGATCTCGAACAGGTACGAGGTCGCCAGCGGATACTTGCCGAAACGGTCGAGCACTTCGTTCTGCACGTCCAGCACATCCTCCTCGGACTCCGCCTGGGTCAGCTTCTTGTAAATAACCAGACGCTGGTTGGCATCCTTGACGTACGCCTCGGGGATGAACGCAGGTACCTTGAGATTGATCTCCGGCTCGACATGCTCGACCATCTCTTCGCCCCGCATCCGGGCGATGGTCTCTTCCAGCATCTGGTTGTACAGTTCGAAACCGATTTCGGTGACCGTGCCTGACTGGCGGTTGCCGAGCATGTCCCCTGCGCCGCGAATCTCCATGTCGTGGGTGGCAATACGGAAACCGGCGCCCAGTTCGGAGATTTCCTGCAAGACCCGCAGACGTTCCCTCGCATCGGAACTGATCGCCCCTTCGCCGGGGATCAGCAGGTAGGCGTAACCGCGCTGGGTGGAACGTCCGACCCTTCCGCGCAGCTGGTAGAGCTGCGACAGGCCGAACTTGTCGGCATGATCGACGATCAGGGTGTTGGCGTTCGGGATGTCGAGGCCGGACTCGATGATGGTGGTGCAGAGGAGCAGGTTGGTTTCGCCATGCATGAAACCGAGCATGACCTTCTCCAACTCGTGTTCCCCCATCTGGCCATGGCCGACGGCGATCTTCGCTTCCGGCACCAGCTGCGCCAGTAACTCCGCCCGCTTGCCGATAGTCTGCACCCGGTTGTGGACGAAGAACACCTGACCGCCGCGCCGCAGTTCGCGCAGCACCGCTTCGCGGATCAGCTCCTCGGAGAAGCGGGAGACAATGGTCTTGACCGCCAATCGGTCTACCGGCGGCGTATCGATGATGGAGAGGTCGCGAATCCCCATCATGGACATGTAGAGCGTTCTCGGAATCGGGGTGGCGGTGAGCGTCATGACATCGACCACCGCGCGGAAGCTCTTCAGCCGCTCCTTGTCCTTGACCCCGAAACGCTGCTCCTCGTCGATGATCATCAGGCCGAGGTCCTTGAAGGCCACATCTTTCTGCAGCAGGCGGTGGGTACCGATGATGATGTCGATATCCCCCTTCTTGAGCCGTTCGAGGATCGCTTTCTGCTCCTTGGCGGTACGGAAGCGGGAGAGTACCTCAACCGTGACCGGATAATCCTTCAATCGCTCATGGAAAGTTTCGTAATGCTGCTGGGCCAGGATGGTGGTGGGGACGAGGATGCCGACCTGTTTGCCGTCCAGCGCCGATTTGAATGCGCCGCGCAGGGCGACCTCGGTCTTGCCATAGCCGACATCGCCACAAACGAGGCGGTCCATCGGCTTCGAATGCTGCATGTCGGAGAGCACGTCCTGAATCGCGGAGAGCTGGTCGGGTGTTTCCTCCCAGGCAAACGACGCCTCGAACTCCCGGTACATCTCATCAGGGGGTGAAAAGGAGAAACCCTCGCTGAGTTGACGCCGGGCATAAATCTCCAGCAACTCTCCGGCAAGTTCTTCGATATTTTTTCGGGCCTTGCCCTTGGATTTTTCCCACGAGACCCCGCCCAGCTTGTCCAGCGACGGATTGCTTCCTTCCGGACCAACATAGCGCTGTACCAGGCCGAGGCGGTCCACCGGCAGGAACAGCTTGTCCGAGCCGGCATACTCCAGCAGCAGGAAGTCGCCGCCGACGACCCCGACGCTGATGTGCTGGAGGCCACGGTACAGACCGATGCCGTGATCGATATGCACCATGTAATCGCCCGGTTTCAATTCGGCCAGGGAGGCAAGCAGCTGCTTCTTGCGCACCTCGGACACGCCGCGCCGCCGGACCCGCTTGCCGAACAGCTCCTCTTCGGCGATCAGGATCAGCCGTGAAGCGGGGAGGCGGAAGCCGCGGGAGATGTCGCCCATGAGAATGGTTATAGCCCCCTCCTGATTCAGGAGGGGGTGGGGGTGGTCACTGCCTCAATAAAGCCGCTTTCACTGATAAAACAGGGGAGTTTGTAGGGGGTCAGCAGATCCTTGAGACGTTCCGCCTGCGCCTGCTGGTGGCAGGCAATCGCAATCCGCTCGCTGCCATTGAGCCAGCTCCGCAGGGTGTTTGCCAGCGGTGCCAGGGCATTGCTGCTTTCCTTTGACACGCTCACCCGCAGGTCGCCGTTATCCAGGCAGGGAATGGCAATGGCCGTATGCGCTTCCGGCGTATCCAGCAGCAGGCCGGACAGTTCGATGACACGCCGCCGGGCAACGACGGCGGTTAATTCCGCATCGGTCAGGAACAGCTCTCCCGCCGGAGAGTGGGCAAAGCCGGTTGTTGCCGCCTTGGCGATCCCCGCCTCGATCTCCTCGCAGAATGAAAGGGAGGCGTAGCTGATCCCCTCGGGATCAAGCAGGATCAGCGGTGCCGTGGCCGGCACGTAATCGAAAATGGTTTCCAGGCCGGGGTGGAGCAGCGGCTGGAGGAAATCGATCCCCTGAAAATACACGGTATTCTGCAGATCCTCCAGGATCAGGCGGCGGTTGGCCGGGATATCGAGGTCATCGCAGACCTTTTTCAGCCGGGGCGAAATATCCTCCAGCACCTCGTCGGACAGCAGCAGTTCCCGCGACGGAAGCAGCACCAGCTCCTCGATCGGCTGCAGTGAACGCTGTGTCAGCGGGTCAAAGGCACGGATGGTCTCGGCGGTATCGCCGAAGAACTCGATCCGGACCGGTGTGGTCAGGTTGGGGGGGAAGATATCCAGAATTCCGCCGCGCACGGCGAAGGTGCCGCGATCCTCCACCAGCGGCACGTTGGCGTACCCCATCCGGATCAGCCGTGCCAGCAGGTCGTCACGTTCGAAATCCTCACCGGCCAGCAGATAGCAGGAGGCGTCATTGAGAGTCTTGCGGGGGAGTACCCGCTGCAGTGCCGCCGCCACCGGCATGACGGTTATGCGCGCCAACCCGTTCTGCATCCGGAAAAGCGTATCAAGGCGGGCACCGGTGATATCGGGGTGCGGTGATGTTGCCGAAAAAGGCGCGGCATCCCACGCAGGGAAGAGCGTCGCGTGCAGGTCACCGGTGGAGAAAAACGCCAACTCGCGGCAGAATTCCTCAGCCGCTTCCTGGGTTGGCGTGATAACCAGCGGATTTTCCAGCCCGGCGCGAACCAGCTCGGCAACATAGAGCGCCGGGGCTGAACCTTTCAGGCCGGGAACGGTGACGCGCCGTTCAGAACGGCGGAGGGCGGCGATGCTGTCAATAGCTTGGGGAATCAGAGTGGTCATATGAATACCGATGCGGGTCAGACTATACGGTCAATGCTTACGGAGTCCGGCTTTCAGTTTTGGTTTGCCATCTTCAATAACAACCCTGAAGGCGAGATGGTCAGTGCCAAGTTTTGCGGCCAGGGCCGGTTTCTGTTTTTCAATTGTTGCTGCGACCAACTCGCGGGTAATCTTGTCAACCGGCATGTTGCAGGCTTTTCGTGCTTCACGGAATTCATGGACAAGGCGATCAAGATCCGCTTCCGCTGATGCAGCAGGAGCATCAGGCTCTTTTCTTTCAGGTTTTTCTTTCTGGCGCAGGTGCAGATTGCTGATAAAGCGGTCGCGGGAGTAGCGCCCCTCCTCCATCAGCTTCAGAATCCGGTTCCAGTGTTCGCGATACGTGTTGAGACGCGCCACCAGCATGTTGAAGCGGTGCTTGTACATGGTATTGTTGATCGGTACTCCGGTATTCCGGCGCACCACTTTTTCCACCTCTGCCAATAACTGGAGCGGTTCCCGCTTTTCCAGGCCGATGAAGTACTGTTCGTACTTGATGATCAGCTCGTTCAATTTCTGGTCGAGCAGTGTGACATCTTCAGCTATTGCCATCGTAGACCTTTAGCATGCGGTGGAAGTCCATAATCAAACGAACAATACTATAGCCAAACCAGCAGATAAGTAAAGGTTAAAGATCGGCCGATGTTTCGCAAGTACGCTAATCTCTTGACGCTTTGGCCAACAATCGCATAGAGTGTCCCGACGATTTTTTCTACATTTTCTTGTTTGGAGTTGAACGGTATGGAATCGCTTGCCTCTGTTGTACTTGCCGCAGGAAAGGGTACCCGCATGAAGTCGGGGCTGATCAAGGTTCTTCACCCGGTAGCCGGGTTACCGATGATTTCCTGGCCGGTTGCTGCCGCCCGCGACGCGGGATCCGGCCAGATTGTGCTGGTCATCGGCCATCAGGCCAATGCGGTGCAGGGGACCTTTCGCGGTGTCCCGGACATCCTTTGCGCCATGCAGGAAGAACAGCTCGGCACCGGACACGCAGTAGCCTGTGCTCTGGACGCGCTCGGCGGTTTCCGCGGCACGGTGCTGATCCTGTGCGGCGATACGCCGCTGCTGCGCGCCGAAACCCTGAAAAGCATGCTGGCTTTCCATCGGGACAACCAGGCTGCCATCACGGTACTGACCGCCCTCATGGATGACCCGTACGGCTATGGCCGCGTCGTTCGTGACCCCTCCGGCCATGTAATCCGCATCGTCGAGCAGAAGGATGCCGATCTGGAAGAACAGGAGATCCGCGAGATCAACAGCGGCATATACTGCATGGATTCCGATTTTCTCTTCAACAACATCAGGAGCATCGGCAACGACAACGCCCAGGGGGAATATTATCTGACCGACCTGTTGGGGATTGCGGTACGGAAGGGTTTGACCTGCCTGGCACTGCCGACCGCCGACGCCGATGAAATCATGGGGGTAAACGATCGCGCCCAGCTTGCGAGAGCGGGCAGTGTCCTGCGCCGCCGCATCAACCGTGACCATATGCTGAATGGCGTTACCATCATCGACCCGGAAGTCACCTATATCGATCAGGGGGTCACGATCGGCGCCGATACGGTCATTCACCCCGGCTGCCGGATCGGAGGCGGCACGATCATCGGGAGCGGCTGTGAAATTGATCAGAATGTCAGCATTTCCGGGTGCCGGATCGGCGCTGACTGCCATATCAAGGCCGCCTCGGTTCTGGAAGATTCCGAGGTGGGAGAGGATGTGTCGGTGGGGCCGATGGCGCATCTGCGTCCCGGCACGATCCTTGGCAACAAGGTCAAAATCGGTAACTTCGTCGAGACCAAAAAAATAATCATGGGGGACGGTTCAAAAGCCTCGCACCTGACCTATCTTGGTGATGCCGAAATCGGCCGCGACGTCAATATCGGCTGTGGTACGATCACCTGCAACTACGACGGGGTCAACAAGCACAAGACCATCATCGGTGACGACGTGTTCATCGGCAGCGATGTACAGCTGGTTGCACCGGTCAGCGTCGGCCGCAATTCGCTGGTGGCGGCCGGAACCACCGTCACGGTCGATGTGCCCCCCGACTCGCTCGCCATTTCCCGTGTGCCGCAGGTCAACAAGGATGGCTGGCGATTGAAGAAGAGGTGAATTTTCGGTAAAAAGGGCATTCTTGCATGGGCCATTCTCACCAGGACATTCCAATAGCCGAGTCGCCGGTCATCGAAGGAGATGACGGATTAGCCGAACTCCGCCTGAAACTTCAGCAGGCAGAGATGGCGCTGCGACAAAGCGAGACCCGCTTGGCCAGGGCCCAGAAGATTGCCCGCATGGGGAGTTGGGAATGGGATCTCGTTTCCGGCGGAATTTACTGGTCCGACGAACTGTACCGGATCTTTGGCCTTCCGGCGGGACAACCGGCCGCTATTACCATGGATTGGCTGCATACCCTTATAAACCCGCTTGATCTTACCCCGTTTAGAAAAGCGGTACGTAATACTGTTAGAAACGGTGCCGCGCTGGACATCAACTATCGAATCATCACCGGCAGCAACGGCGAAATAGTCGTCAACAGCCAGGGAGAACTCGAGTATGACGAGTGGGGGCGCCCTTGCCTCCTCGCCGGAACAACACTGGATATCACCGCCA
>JBAYTT010000215.1:0-6822 GCA_041675485.1 Pelobacteraceae bacterium
CGCTGGCGGAGCGGGAATGGTATGAAACCTCGCCGGGGCAGCGCCGTCTCTGGATGCTGCAACGGATGGCGCCCGGCTCTTCGGCCTATAACATGCCGCTGGCCCTGAAGCTGGAGGGGGCTATCGATCCGGCGGCCCTGCGGAAGAGTTTTGCCGATCTGGCGCTCCGGCACGAAGCGTTGCGCACGCTCTTCCCGGAACAGGACGGTCTGCCGGTCCAGGTGATCCTGCCGGAAGCGGGAGATCTTCTGGCGAGCGTTGACCTGCAAGGCCAGGCAACATCCTGGGAGCAGGCGCTTAACCAGGCCCGCCAGCTGGCGGCAACCCCGCTTGACCTTGCAACGGGCCCCCTTTTCAGGGCGCATTTTTATCAAACCGGAGAGAATGAAGGACTCCTGCTGGTGGTGATGCACCATATCATCGGCGACGGCTGGTCATGGGGGATACTGCTGCGCGAACTTGCCCGGTCGTACCGGCGTCACACGGAGGGGGGAACCGCCGTGGCCGCGCCGCTGCCGGTCCAGTACAAGGAATGGGCCCATCACCAGAATCGCGCCCTTGCCGCGGGAGCCCTGGACAGGATGCGCCAGTACTGGCATGACGCATTGTCCGAACCCGCCGTGCCGCTTGCCCTGCCGACCGATCTGCCGAGAGCGGCACTGCGGCATGACGGCGGCGCAAGCGTGCAGGTTGCACTTCCCCCGGCAACGGTTGCCCGGCTGGGCGAGCTTGCGCGCAGTCAGGACGCGACCCTCTTCATGGTGCTGCTGGCGCTGCTCAAGACCCTGCTGCACCGGCTGGGGGGGCAGGAGCAGATCACCGTGGGTATTCCGGTTGCCGGACGTCCGCTCCAGCAGATCGAGGAGGTGGTCGGCTTCTTTGTCAATACCCTTGCGCTCCGCAGCCGGATCACCCCCGATGCGCCGTTTACCCGGCTGCTGACCCAGGTTCGCCGCACCGCCCTCGACGGCTACGAAAACCAGCTCTACCCGTTTGACGCCCTGGTCGGCGAGCTGGCGCTGCCACGGGATACCGGGCACGCCCCGCTCTTCGATGTCATGATGGTATCCCAGGAGGAGGTTGAGGGGCTTCCCGGCTTCCACAATCTGCAGGTCTCTCCGATTCCTCTGGAGGCGGGCACCAGCCGTTTCGACCTGACCTTCAACTTCATCCCGGATGGCGGAGCGTTGACCCTGGAGCTGGAGTACGCAACCGATCTGTTCTACCCGGAAACGGCGCGGAGAATCGCGCACCGTTTCCTTACGCTGGCCGGGGCTGTTGCCGTGGCGCCGCACACTCCGTTAAGCCGCCTGGAGCTGCTCCCCGAAGAGGAACAGGCCGCCCTGCGCGCCTGCTCATCAGGGGCTGTCCGGCCGTGGCCCCAGGGAAAGAGCATGGTGGAGCTGTTCCGGGATCAAGCGGCCCTTTCTCCCGCTGCCGTGGCGGTCGTTGCCGCCGACCGGACCCTTACCTATCATCAGCTGGACCAGCTTTCCGGCGCCCTGGCGCTTCAACTGCAAACGTGCCACGCCCTTGAGCCGGAAGAGGCGGTCGGGGTTATGACCGGGCGCAACTCATTGCTCCCGGTTGCGCTTCTGGGGGTCATGAAGGGGGGCGGGGTCTACCTGCCGATCGATCCCGACCAGCCGGAGAGCCGCATCCGCCACATCATCAACGACAGCGCCTTAAGGACCATACTTGTCGATGACGAAACCTCGGCGCAGGTGGCGATATATGCCGATACCGTCAGGGTAATCGATGTGGCGACCCTGATGCGGGGCACGGATGCCGGAACGCTGCAAAACCGCCCGGCACCCTCTTCGGCGGCCTACATCATCTACACCTCCGGTTCCACCGGCCTGCCCAAAGGGGTGTTGGTGGAACATGGCGGGTTCGTCAACATGATCCTGGACCAGATCCGCACCTTCGGCATCACCCCGGAGGACCGCTGCCTGCTGTTCTCCTCGTTTTCCTTTGACGGCGCCATGTCGGAGATCTTCCTGGCGCTCCATTCCGGGGCACGGCTGGTGATCGCGCGCCGGGACCGGATCGCGGATCCGGAGCTGTTCTCCCGCCTGCTGGAAGAAACCGGGACAACGGTAGCGACCCTGCCGCCGGTCTACCTGAACGCCCTGCGGGCAACCGGCGCCTCACTCGATCCGCTGCGGGTCATCATTACGGCGGGCGAAGCGGCCATTGCCGCCGATGCCGTCCACTATGCCAGGCGAAAAACGCTGTTCAACGCCTACGGTCCGACCGAGGCCTCGGTCTGCTCCGCCATCCACCGGGTTGATCCCCTGCGCCCCTATCACGGCTCGATTCCGATCGGCGCCCCGATGGCGAACAGCGAACTGCTGCTGCTCGATGACCAGATGCAGCCCGTCCCGTTCGGCGTTGCCGGAGAAATCTGCGTGGCCGGCCCCGGGGTTGCCAGGGGGTATCTCAATAATCCGGAGCTGACCGCCACGGTGTTTGTCCCGCATCCGTTCACAAGCGGAGAGCGGCTCTACCGGACCGGTGACCTGGGGCGGCGCCTTATTGACGGCACGATTGAGTTTCTGGGGAGACGGGATGGGCAGGTCAAGGTGCGCGGGTTCCGGACCGAGTGCGGCGAGGTGGAACGGGCCCTGCTTAATCATCCGGCTGTCGGCGGCGCTGTCGTGGTTGCCCGGGGCGAGGGGGGGGCAAGGGAGCTGGTCGCGTTTTTGCTGCCGAAAGGTGAACTGGACCGTGGGAGTCTGAAAGCCGATTTGGCCAGGCAGCTTCCTCCGTTCATGCTGCCGGCCCGTTTTGTCGCGCTTGAGGCTTTTCCGCAGAACTCGAACGGCAAGGTGGATCGCAGACGGCTTGCCGTTATGAACATCACTCAGGAACTGACCGCGGGGAGTAAAGAGCCGCCGGTAACAGCCATGGAGAAACGTCTGGCAGCACTATGGGAGCAGATTCTGGGGCGAAAGGGAATATCCCGGCACGATTCGTTCTTCGAGATCGGCGGCCAGAGCATTGCTGCTATCAGGGTTGCCGCGGCCATCCACCAGGAGCTTGGCATACAGCTGCCGCTCCCCGCACTGTTCCAGCATGCCTCTCTGTATGAACTGGCCCTGGAATGCGAGCGAACCGCCGCTTTTGCGGGAGGATACCGGGAAGAGCGCCATCTGCTGCTGAAACAGGGGGACAAGGCCCGCATCTTTGCCTTTCCCCCCATCAACGGCTACCCGGTTGCCTACAGCCGTCTTGCCGAACTGCTGGATGATGTCAGCTTCCACGGCTTTACGTTTATCGAATCCGACGACCGTCTGCGGCGCTATTGCGAGTTGATCGAACAGCTGCAGCCGACCGGGCCGCTGACGCTGTTCGGCTACTCAAGCGGCGGCAATCTGGCGTTTGAAATGGCAAAGGAGCTGGAGCGTAACGGCCGGACCGTTTCGGACATGATTCTGCTGGACAGCTGGAAACGGCTGCCAAACGCGCCGGTTACCGAAAACGTGCAGGATTGGGCCGACGGGTATTCACCGGATCCGGCGTTGTTCGGCAATCTGGCCGAACTGATGGAGAGCCCCCATATCCGCGAAACCGTTTTCGGCAAGCTGCGCAGGTATCTTGCCTACACGGAATCGCTGACCACACAGGGCACAATCAGGGGGACAATCCATTTGCTGCGCGCCGGCGATTCAACGGATCTTGAAGGGCTCTCGCAGGAGTGGCACGTTCATACGGAGGCGGGGTGCATCGTCCATGACGGCGGCGGTTCCCATCTTGCCATGCTGAAGGAACCGTGGGTGGAAGAGAACGCCAGGGTCATCAACTCGCTCCTGGGGAAGTTCGAGGCTTGAACATGCGGGTATATGCTCGTTGCACACCTGATAATCCGTAGTTGCATGCCGGTTTGTCCGCGTCGTGAAGGTGACTCCCATGAAATTGAAGGACGAAGCGATCGGGACGGGTAATCGAAAGGAACTTGTGATTGCCATTTGTTTTGTGTAGTATTACAAGATTATTTCATTTTTTTTGCTCAGAGGAGTCCATTCACAATGTTTATGCTGACGATCCGTACCAGTTTTGCTGCCGCGCATAACCTCATTAATTATCAGGGGGATTGCGAAAATCTGCATGGCCATAACTGGAAAGTCGAAGTGGCGGTTACGGCGCAGGAATTGGACAAGGCCGGGTTGGGAATAGATTTCAAGGTGCTCAAGCGCGAAGCATGCGCGATTATAAACGAACTTGATCATAAATACCTTAATGATAATCCAGCGTTTCGTGACCTTTCCCCTTCGTCGGAACATATTTCAAAATATCTCTATCAGCGTATCTCCGAGCGCTTGAATAACGATAATATCAAAGTTGATTCAATTACCGTCTGGGAGTCAGACAACGCTTCTGCTCGCTATTATGAGTGATCCGGTATACATCAGTGAAATTTTTTCGTCCATCCAGGGCGAAGGCATGCTGGCCGGTCGCAGACAGATTTTTGTGCGTCTGATGGAATGCAATCTTGACTGCCTCTATTGTGACACCAATTTTGAAAAATCGGATATTTGCCGGCTGGAATCCAAACCCGGCTCAGGTATATTGCTCAACATTCCGCAACCGCTGTCGTTGTATGAAGTATCGTCAATTTTTGACGAGTGGCGTACGCAACTGCCGGGGGCCCATCATTCGGTGAGTTTTACGGGGGGCGAGCCGCTTCTTTATGCGGACGCTCTTGCCGAGTGGTTTCCGGAAATCAGAAAAACCCTGCCTATCCACCTTGAAACAAATGGCACCATGCACATCGCTCTTCAGCAGGTAAAGCAGTACACCGATTATATCAGCATGGATATGAAACTTCCTTCTACCGCCGGTTGTACGGAACAGTTATGGGAACTGCATGCACTTTTTCTTCAAGAGGCGTATGGCAGTAACGTGTCCGTAAAAATTGTCGTGGGTGAGTCGACTCCTGATAGCGAAATCAGGCAGGTGTGCGATGTGATATCATCCGTTGATGCGGCGCTGCCGCTCTTTTTGCAGCCATTGTCGCTGCCGGACGGGAGCGTCGGTATTTCCGCCGCACGTGTTTTGCGCCTTCAGGAGTTGGCCTCGTCACGTCTGCCTGATGTACGGGTAATTCCACAAATGCATAAGATGTTGGGCGCGCTTTGATCATTGAAACGATTATACTGGATTCAGACCTCCACGTTACGCTGCTCGATCAAACCCGGCACTATTTTGGCGGCTACTTTCACGTTAAAGTGCTTGCCTACTGCGATATTCCGTTACAGCCGAGTTACTTTGAAGATGAGGCTGAATTCAGCGATGCTGTGGCAAAGATGGGCACGTCTATCCGGTTTGAACGGGTTCTTGAAAAAATGGCTGTCCCTGAATCCGGAATAGAATCGGTTCGCGGTCAACTGACACAATCGTTTAATCACACTACCAGGGCCTATCTGTCAGTTCCCGATTTTGCCGCCCGCTTTGTTCGGAACGAGTATCAAAAGTGTACGAAAAAAAACTCTCAAGTACGAACGTATAGAGCGTAATGTGCCATTACCCGTTGTAAATATTGATACACTTGCCTTTGGTGGTAATGGTGTCTGCCGGATTGACGGCAAAGTATGTTTTGTGCCGTTTAGTTGTCCCGGTGATGAAGTCTCCCTCCGTGTTACGGCTCAAAAAAAATCATACTGCACGGCTTCAATATCCAAAATTCTAAATCCTTCTCCATTCAGAACCGTTCCGGTCTGCGCAATCTTTGGCGCATGTGGAGGCTGCAGCTGGCAACATATCAGCTATCCAGTCCAGCTTGAGCACAAAAGGAAAATCCTGGCGGAAACGCTCTGGAGAGGGGCCCGCGTAAAAGAAAGTCTTGTTGGTGATGTTGTGGCTGCATCGCAGCAGTACGGTTATCGGAGCCGTCTGCAATTCAAGGTCTCGGTCCTTGGCGGGAAGCTTCGCATAGGTTTTTACCGGCAAGGCTCGCATCAGGTTGAAGATGCCGCGGGAGGGTGCCCGATAGCTCTGCCCGTGATCAACCATCTGCTCGGCTGCTGCCGGGAGATACTTCAGTCATATCCGGACGTTGCTTTGATCTCCCAGATCAGTATTGATGCCGGTGACAGTGGATTGGTCGTTGTTGTACATCATGGTGGAAGAGTTACTTCAAAGTGCAGGGACTACTTTATTGACCGGTCAGGCGATTTTGGTTCATGCACGGGGTTTTTTCTTAAAACGGATAACCTGTCGCACCCTGAAAAATTGTGGGGTAGTTCCGCAATTTCGTATAACATGAATCGTGCGAAACCGGATCAAAGCCCGGTTGTACTTACCTATCCTCCCGGCGGATTTGCGCAGGTGCATCAACTTCAAAATATTTCCATGCTGTCGGTGATCAGGCAACTTGGTGCATTTACTGCTAAAGAGACGCTTCTGGATTTGTACTGCGGGAACGGTAATTTTTCGATTCCGCTTGCCGCCGAAGTTGCCTCGGTAACCGGAATTGAAGGGAATCCTGAGTCAATTCGTGCTGCTGAGAACAATCAGGAACTCAACATGGTTGCAAATGCCCGGTTTTTTTGTGATGATGTCACTTCCGGTGTACGCCGCCTTGTTGATCAGGGGCTGACATTTGACACCGTTTTGCTTGATCCGCCACGCGCTGGTGCCGGAGATGCCGTTCCGGATATTGTCCGTCTTCAGCCGGATAAAATTATCTATGTATCGTGTGATCCCAGTACGCTTGCCCGGGATTGCGGATTGCTGTCCCTTTCCGGTTACAGCGTTGTGACGTCTGTACCGATAGATATGTTTCCCCAGACCTTTCATATTGAAAGTGTAACGTTGCTC
>JBAYTT010000216.1:0-6763 GCA_041675485.1 Pelobacteraceae bacterium
CCGGTTTTTCTGTTCAACATCTACCGATCCGTCAAACTCGGCTGGCCTCTGGCAACCGCCGAACGATTCGGTTTTGTGCCGCACCACCTGCTGGCAACAATAGCAGGGCGGCCGGTCATATGGCTTCACGCCGTGTCAGTCGGGGAGGCAATCGCGGCCAGGCCTCTTCTCAAGTCACTCCGCAACCGCTATCCGGGGCATGCCATTGTCGTAACAAATACGACTGAAACCGGGAAAACGACTGCCGCCGGTTTTCCGGAAGTTGACCTCTGCCTATATTTTCCCTTCGATTTCCTCCCTTCGGTACGGGCAATCCTCAGCGCTGTCAAGCCGCGCGCTATCATCATCATGGAAACCGAGATCTGGCCAAATTTTTCCCGCGAAGCAGCCAGAAGAAACATCCCGCTTTTGCTGGCCAACGGCCGCATCTCTGACCGTTCATTCAAGCGGTATCTGAAATTCAGCTGGTTTTTCCGCCCTGCCCTGCGCTGCTTTTCGGCTGTCTGCATGCAATCGGAAACCGGTCGAGACCGCATCGCTGCCATTGGAGCTAAACCGGAAACGATTCGAGTCACCGGCAACCTCAAAAACGATATTCCCTCACGTCAGGTGAGTGAAGAAGAACGCCGCCGCTTGCGCGCCCAGTATTCGATCCCGGAGAATTGCTGCGTTCTGACTGCCGGCAGCACCCGCGACGAAGAAGAGCCGTTTGTCATTGCGGCCTACAAGGAACTGGCAGCAAGCATGGGCGACCTGTTTCTTGTCCTCGTACCCCGGCACCCGGTGCGAACGGCTGAGATAGCCGCTTTGCTTGACGACGCCGGAGTACTCTTCCAAAGACGTTCAGCACTCTCCAACGATCAGCCTCTGCATCGTGGCGAAGTGCTTCTGGTTGACAGCGTCGGCGAAATGATGAACCTGTATGCCCTGTCCGACATCGCTTTTGTCGGCGGCAGCCTGGTGCCGCTCGGCGGGCACAATCTGCTGGAACCGGCCTCGGTGGGCATACCAAGCGTTTTTGGCCCGCATATGGCCAATTTCAGGGAGATCGAGGCACTGGTTCTGCAGTACGGAGCCGGAATCCAGATCCGGAACCCGGATGAACTGGCATCATCTTTACAGACGTTGATTACGAGTGCCGAATTGCGAAGGGTGCTCGGGCAGAACGGCTTGAAGATGCTGCGGGATAACGGCGGAGCAACTGAACGGCACATGGACGTTATATCGGGATATTTATGAACGCATCCTATCAAACATACTGGCGGGAGCTTGCCTCCGGAAGACGTAACGAATTAATTGACAGGCTCCTGCTGCTGTTCCTGGCGCCATGCGCGTTAGTGTATTCGTCGGTTCTGCGGCTGCGTGCCGCGTTGTATCAATACGGAATATTGAAAACACACCGCCTCCCCCGCCCGGTGGTTTCAATCGGCAACATTACCGTCGGCGGCACGGGCAAAACGCCGGTAACCGCC
The DNA here is from genome assembly GCA_041675485.1 of Pelobacteraceae bacterium. Classification (GTDB taxonomy): domain Bacteria; phylum Desulfobacterota; class Desulfuromonadia; order Geobacterales; family Pseudopelobacteraceae; genus JACRCG01. The sequence goes on from JBAYTT010000216.1 coordinate 1,473, forward strand.
TATATTGCCAGGTTTCTTCTGGCGCAAGGGTACAGGGTCGCCGTACTCTCCCGAGGCTATGGGGGAACGTTGGAAGGGCAAACCTGCGTTGTCAGCGACGGTGCCGCGATCATGCTGAGTGCAGCCGAGTGCGGTGATGAACCGTATCTGCTGGCATCGACGGTGCCGGGCCTCATGGTGGTGATCGGCACAAACCGGTATGCCGCCGGCCAACTCGCCATGCAGCAGCTTGCCCCGGACATTTTCCTGCTTGACGACGGCTTTCAGCATTTACGCCTTCATCGGGATCTGAACATTCTGCTGCTGGACTTTGACCGCCCGTTCGGCAACGGCTTGACTCTACCTGCCGGAATCTTGCGTGAACCGTCATCCGCGGCGAGTCGAGCAGACGTAACAATTTTTACGCGCGCTCCGAAAGAGGCAACCACCCGCGCCGACACGCGGGGAATAGCCGCGTGCATATCAAGCCACACAATCGGTGACCTGCTCCCCCTCGGCAGCAGTACAGCTATGCCCTGTGCCCGCTGTCAGGACAAGAAAGTGCTGGCCTTTGCCGGCATTGCCGACCCTGATTCGTTCTTTTCAGGGCTGCGTACGGAAGGCTTGAACCTGGTGCGATTCCTTACCTTTCCGGATCATGTCGTCTATAACAGGGAGCGGTATGAAGAGATAGCGGAAGCCATGGCAACAAGCGGAGCGGATGTTCTGATCACAACGGAAAAAGACGGGGTTAAGCTGAAGGGGTTATCCGGGGAGTTAGCCACGCGCACCCTGCTCGCCCGGCTGGAACTGACGCTCGGCAATTCCGGCCATCTGCATGGATTGCTGACTGATCTGCTCCAGCATCACGAGGCGTAGTGTGACCGCCACACCTGAACTTTTTCAAGGACATCGTTCACGGTAATGCGCTGCATGCGATCGGGACGGTTCTCCATTGAAACCGGATAATCTTCGCCCGGATCTCCATAGACATCAACCATCAGATCACCAAATTTCCGGTACGGCCCGACCCGCTTCGGGTTGGAATACCCCATCAGTGACACGACAGGGCGATCAAGCGCCACCGTGATATGCAACGGACCGGTATCGAGCGAAATGACCAGCGCCGCTCCATCCAGAATCCCCACCAGACCGCGCAAGCCACCATTTCCCAAGGCAGTCATCGGAGCCTGTTTCGCCCGCTCCATGATAACCCGCTCGCACTCTACTTCAACCTTTGAGCGCCCCCCGACCAGAATCGGCTGCAGGCCGAAATCGGAATACAGGGCATCGCAAACCTCTGCCCACCGCTCGGGAAGCCAGTTCTTTTGAAGCTTGCTGGTTGCCACAACAATAGGCACTGCCGGACGATCAAGAGGGGCATAGAACTCTTTCTGCCAAGCCCGCTCCTCCTCGCTCCACGGCCCAAGCCCCCAAGTCACCGGAGCGGACGGCGCACCCAGCCAGTCGCAAAATTCCAGGTACTGATCCTGGACATGCTGCATGTCGTGGGGTGGGATGCGGTGCGTGGTAAAGAGCCAGTTAAGATCTCGCGCACGGGCAAAATCGAAACCAAGCTTCACCGTAGCGTTGACAAACGATGTGACGATATTTGCCTTGAAGTAAACCTGCAGATCAATGACAAGATCAAACGTGCGGCTGCGCAACTGTTTGCGAACGGCGAGAAAGCCGCCAATCCCCTTGGTGCGGTCGAACAGGATGATTTCATCTACCAGCCGGTGGCCGCGCACCAGCATGGCCGGTCCCGGCTGCAGGATCCAGGTCACCTGCATGGCGGGGTTCGCCCGCTTGAGAGCATGCAGCACCGGCAGCACATGCACCGTATCCCCCACTGCGCTCATCATCACTATGCAGACCCGGTCTGTTGCAACTCGCATCATTTGTTCTCCTCTGCCAGACAGGCCAATCGAGCCAGCGAATCCTCGTCAAAATCGAGTCCCCGGCGCGTGCGCCACTTACGGGCCGACCGTGCCAGCCGCGCGAAGTTACGGGCGGCAATGCCGCTTCCGCCGGGAAATGTCACGCGATCCACATCCAGCAAGTAAGCGGTCGGACCGGTACCGGTTACCGCTATGTAGATATTTTTCAGATTCAGGTCGGCGTGCCACGCTCCGGCATTCGCAAGAGCGTTCAGCAACCGGGCCACAGCCACCAGCAACGGATCACGATCCGCTTTGCTGGTATTTTTCCAGGCAGCGGGAGCGTCGTCCCCTTCCGGCAGCCGCCGGGTCATGACGTCGCTTCGGGCAAATATGCCGGCGGCAGGATATATGGCGTAGGCGATCACTTCCGGCGTTGGTATTCCGGCCGCTGCCAGACGCAGCGATGTTGCCAGCTCAAAAGGTGCCCGAGTAGGAGCGAGAAAGTACTCTCCCGTCAGCCCATGCAACAGCCCGCCATGCCTGTTTCTCCTGACAACCACCGGGGTAGCGGGAATCGTTGGAAGATCAACGGAGTAAATGACCCCACGCCCCCGCATTTCTTCCCTCACGGGCTGCCGGGCCGCCCATTGGTGAAGAGTACCTGCGGTAAGAGCCTGGGCGACCGCCGAAGCGGCCCACTCACGAGCAACAGCGTGGCACCCGTTTATTTCGAGATTAACGTAGCCGAACTGCTGTACGTCGGTATCGCGAAAGTCTGGCGGAATAATGGGAAGAGTCATGGGTCTCGAAGTGCTGAGATGTGAAATTGCTGTTTTATGGTTTTGACTCTGCTGGTTGTAAATATCATTCATATCGAAGCATCGTCAACATGAAACTGGAAGAATTATCAGCGGCTGGAGTGCAATTTGCTTCAAAAACAATGTCATTTATGGCATATTGTTCAATCACTTTTTTGTCATGGATACCATGCTGCCACTTGAATTATTACAGATACTCGCGTGCCCGATCTGCAAAGGGGAATTGGCCCAGAGCGAAGACGGATCTTCACTGCACTGCACTCCCTGCAACAGGGACTACCCGGTTATTGATGGTATCCCGGTGTTGCTGAAGGAGCAAAGCGGCGCCATCCAGACAAAACACGATCGGTAATAGAAGAACGCCGGAAATTTCATCAGCTGGTGGAATAGTTTTTCTCCCCAATCTCGACTTTTCAATAATCTGGAGTCGATTTTTACAACAAGGATATATTAATGCACACTTTTATGCGGCTTTCAGCTTATCTGAAGCCCTATTGGATAAAAATTACTATCGCCGCGGTTGCTTCTGCAGTTTATGGAGCAATGGACGGCGCATTTGCCTACTTTGTCGGGCCGCTGCTGAACAAGATATTCGTCTCTAAAGATCTTCTTATTTTTTCACTGCTGCCAGGTCTTGTCGTTCTGCTGTTCCTGATAAGGGGACTGTGCCGATTTGCCAATGAATATTTCATGCGCACGGCTTCCATGCTTGCCGTGAATGACATCAGAAGGGGTCTTTTTCGAAAGACTATTTTCCTTGATCTGAAGTTCTTCAACAAGCATCAGACCGGCTCGTTAATGTCCCGGGTTCTTAATGACGTATATGTCATGCAGGATGGTGCCGGTAACATTATCATCAGTATTTTCAAGGATGGGATTTCCCTGATATCACTCCTGTTTGTTATCTTCTACCGGAACTGGGAACTGGCAATCATAACCTTCCTTGCTATTCCGATCACGATTTACCCCGCTCAACTCATCGGTAAAAAAATCAAGCGGGCCGCAAAATCCGGGCAGGAAATGTCGGGAGACATCACGAGCACCCTTCAGGAAGCCTACACCGGCATTAAGGTTGTAAAAGCATTCGGACTGGAGTTCAAGCAGCTTGAAAAATTCTGCCATGGAATTGATTCCTTTTATTTCTTCTACCGGAAGGGGATCAAGTACAGCAGCCTTTCTTCTCCGATCATCGAAGTCATAACCTCCATCGGAATCGCCGGAGTAATTTTTTTCGGCGGCAGAATGGTCATGAATGGTACCATGACCGCAGCCGATTTTTTCTCTTTCGTAACCGCCATGGCCCTTGTGTATTCGCCATTCAAAAAGCTGATCAGTACCTTTAACGACAGCCAGCGCTGCCTCGGGGCCGGAGAACGGGTGTTCGAGATCATGGACGAGCAGCCGACGGTTGTGGAACCTGAATCCCCGATTACCCTCTCACGGGCCGAAGGCGTCGTAGGATTTGATAACGTAAGCTTCACCTATGACTCCGAGTACATCCTCAAAAGCATTTCTTTTACCGCCGAAAAAGGCATGGTTACGGCCCTGGTCGGACCGTCCGGTGCCGGAAAAACCACACTGGTTTCATTAATCCCTCGTTTTTTCGATGTCACGCACGGTAAAATCACCCTTGACGGTCACGATGTACGCCAGATAGCACGTGAAGACCTGATCCGGCAAATTGCCCTGGTAGACCAGGAAACCATGCTGTTTAATGATACTATTGCCAACAACATCCGGTTTGGAAAATCCGATGCAACGGATGCCGAAATTGAAGCGGCGGCTAAGGCGGCGTACGTTCACGAATTTGTCGTTTCGATGCCGGACGGCTATCAAACCAACATCGGTGATCGGGGGCTGAGGATTTCGGGTGGTCAGCGCCAGCGCATCTGCATTGCCAGGGCGTTATTGAAAAATGCGCCCATCCTGATCCTGGACGAAGCGACAAGCGCACTTGACACCGAAAGCGAACAGATGGTGCAGAAAGCTCTTGAGAACCTGATGATGGACAGGACGACGTTCGTCATTGCCCACAGGCTTTCCACGATTCTTCATGCTGACAGGATCCTCGTGCTCGAAGACGGCGAGATCAAAGAATCGGGCAAGCACTCCGAGTTGCTTGAAAAGGGCGCGCTGTACAAGCGCCTGTACGACATGCAGTTTAACGTATGATATTCCATTCAATTATTTACATTCAGCCGGCGTTTTACGCGGAGAGAAATCAATGACGCAGTTTCATAAAAGAGACAATTTTCTTGTTTTCGGGGCCCCTGCCATAGAGGAAGCAGAAATTGAAGAAGTAGTTGCCTGCATGCGTAGCGGCTGGCTTGGCACAGGTCCGAAGGTTGCACAGTTCGAAGAGGATTTCCGCGAATACAAGAATGCTCCGTATGCCGTGGCTGTCAACTCATGCACCGCGGCACTGCACCTGAGCATGCTTGCAGCCGGCCTCAAGCCTGGCGATGAAGTCATCACCACTCCGCTGACTTTTTGCGCAACCGTCAATTCAATCATCCACGCAGGCCTTACCCCGGTCCTTGCGGATGTTGACCCGCTGACGATGAACATCTCTCCGGCTGAAATCGAGAAGAAAATCACCTCCCGCACCAAG
>JBAYTT010000217.1:0-6691 GCA_041675485.1 Pelobacteraceae bacterium
AATCAATTATTCTAGAAATAAATCAAAGAATATACAGAAACTAGAAGTAATTATGGCTAAGCTAGACGAAGTTGCTAGTGTAAAATATGATCCTTACCAATTGCTTAACGGACACGATATATCAAATACTGTCTTCATATTCTTGACATCCGCACTAAAAGTTAAAAATCCTGTGCTTGTTGATTTCAATGCTGTTGAAGAATGTCTTGCTATGACGTTTGACTTTTGTTTTTTTTCAAAAACATCGCTTTATCAATCTCTGATTTCTTGGGCTGAGGCGAGATCAATTGATATTTTTAAAGAGTGCTACAAGTAAGACGAGACCCCGCTTGATTTTCTTGTATTCTACAGGGAATTCCGGGGACACCATACTTAATTCAAAAGGCGGCCATTCGGCCGCCTTTGCTGTTTCAATCTACCTCCCCACCGAATACCACGTTCCCTTACCCGTGCCATGCTGCTCCAGATACCCCTGCTGAACCAGTTGGCGCAGGTGCAGCTTGACAGTGTTACGATTGCCCCGGAATTCCGGGGACACCATACTTAATTCAAGGTCAAGAATTGTCCCTGGTCCCCCATAGCTTTCCGGAACAGCCTGCAATCACACACAACAAAGCCCGCTCGCAGCGGGCTTTTACTTATAAATTCAGTCGGGCTATTTCTTGCCCGTTCCATTGCAGAATTGGCACGGAACCTCGATCTGATCATAACCGCTTTGCCGGTAAGCAGCGAGTACCTTCCCACTACCATTGCATTTCGGACACAGTGACTCCATCATCGTCGATCTCCTTTCCTACTTAGTCTTGCTACACTTTTATTATATTCCTCCTGCGGGGGAGATGGATGCGATTATTTTGCCGTCCGGGAAATCCGGGGACAGCGGAATTGATGGGATTACCTTCGTGCGAAGATATGGTTAAATTCCCGCGCGGAGGAGTGAACCCGGCGAAGATAGCAATCGTGTGACATTGGTTTTTGCTTGCCATGTGCTGATATGGTCGGTAAAGATTGAAGCCATGCGCGTCAAGGTTTCTCCGTATATTCTCCTGATTCTTACCACTCTGTTCTGGGCCGGCAATTTTGTGCTGGGTCGGGCGGTGAACACGGTTATTCCGCCAATCACCCTGTCGTTCTGGCGATGGGCGCTTGCATTTCTGATTCTTCTGCCATTTTCCATACGGCACCTGATTTCCCAATGGCCCCTGATCCGAAAGAGCTGGAAGGATCTGATTTATTTCGGAATATTGGGAATCTCCTGCTTCAATACCTTTGTCTATATCGGCCTCCACTCCACGACCGCCACAAACGCGTTGCTGCTGAACTCGATCATTCCGGTGCTGATCGTAATCATCTCGAGGATATTTGCCAAGGTACCGGTTTCACGAGCTCAGGCCGCCGGGATTCTGATATCTCTCGCGGGAGTCGTTACCATTATTTGCCGCGCCGATGTAGGTCGTTTGCTGGCATTACGGGTTAACGGAGGGGATTTGTGGGTACTACTGGCGGTTATATGCTGGGCTATTCACAGCTTCCGGCTTCGACTCCGTTCTGCAGAACTCCATCCGCTGAGCTTTCTCTCCGCCATCATCGCCATCGGCCTTGTATTCATCTTTCCGTTCTATCTCTGGGAAATCAGCCGTGGCGGCCGGGTTACCCTTGATCTTGTTTCCTGTGGGAGCATGCTTTACGTTGCGGTTTTCCCGTCGCTGCTGGCATATCTCTTCTGGAATCATGCCGTCGTCGAACTGGGACCGAACAAGGCGGGACTGTTCATTCATCTGATGCCGGTCTTCGGGACTATCCTGTCAATTGTGTTTCTGGGGGAATCGCTTCAGCTTTTCCATTTGGCGGGAATATGCCTGATCTCTCTCGGGATCTATCTGACCACAGCAAACCGCAGAAAATAATGAAAGGGGAATTCCGGGGACATCATACTTAACTCAAAAGGCGGCCAATCGGCCGCCTTTGCTATTTCATGGCTTACAAATGAAACTATAAAAGGCAAATATGTTTCCGTTACATAGAACCTTGACTAATAAACGATAATCACATAAAGTTTATTAGCTGGCGTTGCAATGAAACTATCGTTACATAGCAACGCAAGTAAAGAAACGAAAACGCACTACCGTTTATCAGGAGCTTCCATGTTTACCGAAGTATCATTGCGCGGCGGCAGGTTGGTTGCACAGCAGAAAGGTCCGGACGGCTACAGCGCCTTTGTTCCCAATCCGTTGCCGCCTGTCCCTCCTCTGCATATCGACGACGAAATGGGCCGTCTCATGGAGCGGGCCAACCGCGCTCTTGGCCGGCTGGATGGCTGCACCTACACGCTTCCCAATCCTGATCTTTTTCTTTACATGTACGTCCGTAAGGAAGCTGTCCTCAGCTCGCAGATTGAAGGAACGCAAGCTTCCCTCGCTGATCTGTTGGAGTTTGAGGGGGAGATCGATGGCAAAAGTTCTCAGGACGATATCAGTGAAGTATCAAATTACGTGGCCGCCATGAACTACGGATTGGAACGACTGCGGGAGCTTCCCTTGAGTCTGCGGCTGATCAAGGAAATCCATGCCCGTTTGATGGCCGGGATCAGGGGTGGGCACAAAAATCCGGGCGAATTCAGGACAAGTCAGAACTGGATCGGCGGCACCATGCCTGGTAATGCAGTCTTTGTGCCGCCTCCTCCCCATGAAGTGCTGCCCTGTCTGGGCGAATTGGAGAAATTCTTCCACGACGAATCAATTCCGCCGTTGCTCAAGGCCGGCCTTGCCCACGCCCAGTTTGAAACCATTCATCCTTTTCTGGACGGTAACGGCAGAATGGGGCGCTTGCTGATCGCTTTCATTCTCTGCCATGATCAGGTTCTGGAAAAGCCTTTGCTCTACTTGAGCCTCTTCTTCAAGAAGCATCGCCAGGAATATTACGAACGGCTTAATGCTGTCAGGAGGGACGGCGACTGGGAGGGATGGATCAAGTATTACCTGCAGGGTGTCTATGAAATATCGAAACAGGCCACCGATGCCGCCAAGGCGATCATGGATCTGTTGGCCAGCGACCGGCAAAAAATCGCCGGACTGGGCAAAGCGGCACCCACGGCAACAGCATTGCTTGACCTGCTCTATCGCCGCCCCTACGTGAACATTGCCAGTGTCGCACGAGAACTGGGTATAAGCCTGCCTGCGGCGGGCAAGGCGGTGAGTAATCTGGTTGCACTGGGCATTCTTACTGAAGTAAGCGGCAAGAAACGTGACCGGGTCTTTCTCCATGACTCGTATTTGTCCATCATCAGGGAGGGGACGGAACTCTTCGCTTAAACCATGGAAATAACCCATAAAGTGCCCGCAGCGTCCGGTAATAACCATCCTTGTTTTCCTCCACGATCCGCTCCAGAGAACTGTACGGCACATGACGATAACCGCTCTGCAATGCAATTAGAGTTACCCGTAAATATACCCGAAAATACCCGGAATTTCGGGTATATTTAACTCAATAGGCGGCCAATCGGTCGCCATTCCGGTGGCAAAATTTCTGCTGGGACTCGGGGAAACGTCCGGTCGCTGCGCGGTTCAAAAAACGCCGAGGTTGCCGGCTCACTAACCTGTTTATCCCTTTCGCCTGCAGATGACGATTGCCAGAATCGGTACGGTTGTAGCGACGCCGACCAGAAAAAGGGTCCAGCCGACCGCTTTCTTCTGCTCCCTGGCCAGACGGTCACCTAAAATCAGGGCTACGCCCGCACCGAGCGCCGCCCTGGTGCCGGCAATGAACGCCAGTTCCGGTATTGATATATATGTCTTTTTCATCTGCTACCTCCTTTTACGGTGCCACGAGAAGAGTGGGTTATCACCGGGACAATGTGGTAGTCGCTCTGGAAAACCAGGTTATGCAGGTCGGCGCTCGCAATGGCCCGTAGCGTTGGCAACTCGGCGGCGGCATCTGCAGCGCTGAAGACGTTGAGGGGCCAGACCCCTACGGTCCCGCCGCGCAGGTGCGGATGGTGGAAGCCGTGCCCGAAGAATGCTTCCAGTGTTATGGGAGGGATACCTGCTTGCGCCTGCTCCGGCCAACCCAGAGTCCAGATTGCGCTGCTGTCGCCGTTTGGCGTCCTGATGATGCCGGTGGAAGTGATCGTGCCACTCCCCAGCAGCAGGGTTTCGTTCATCTCGGTCAGGGTCTGACGGGCGAAGGGGTCGAGGTAGCCGACGGCAGCGGCGAAGAGCTGCTCCTTGTCGCTACGACTGATTGCCCCGTCGCCATGGGTGCCGTCACGCAAGTCGGCAAAATGACGCAACAGCCCGCGCAGATGGACCGGAGGCTGGTTTGTTTCGCACGATTTTGTGGTCATGTCCTCTTCCTCCTGGTAGTACTTTGATGCCTTGCATAGTTATTATACCCGGTATTGGAGCACTCGGTCTTCGAAATACAGGGGGGCTTTGGGGGCAGCTTTGACCTTTCCTGCCATCTGTTTCATCGCCCTCGCATTTTGCCAGCGGCAGTACTACAATTAATCATGACTACATAGTACTGGAGGTGATTGACATGGTAGACATTATTCATCGAATCGGGATCAAAGCCCCGGTAGCTCACGTATATAACGCATTGACAACCCTGGAAGGTCTGGCCGGTTGGTGGACCGAGGACGTTAAAGGCGATGCCCGTGTCGGAGGAAAGATCGAATTCAGCTTTCTCACGAAATCAGGCGAGCTTCTGGGCAAAATGGTTATGGAAGTGCAGGGACTGGTCGAAAATAAAGATGTGCGCTGGCGCTGCGTAGAAGGGCCGGAGGAGTGGGTTGGCACTGACATAACCTTTCAACTGTCAGAGCAGGATGGCCAGATTATTGTTCTCTTCGGCCACAGAAACTGGCGCGAGGCTGTTGAGGCCACATATCACTGCAGTATGAAGTGGGCCACGTTCCTGTTAAGCCTTCGTGAGTATGTGGAAACAGGCAAAGGGAAACCGTCACCCCATGATCTGAAAATCGATAACTGGAATTAGCACCGTCCGGTTATTAGCCGGGGACAGTGGCCCGGTTAGGTGTGGTCACCTTGAGCTTCACTACATCTTTGTGAACATCTTTCAGTCGCTGCTCGATCTCTTTACGCAAGGTCTTCTTTTCCGGAATGATTGCCAGCTTCTGTTTGAAGTCATTGGCGGCGATCCGCAGCAGCAGTTCCGTGCTGGCTCCGACGGTTTCGTTCCGAAAATCTTCCGCAACCGTCACGATAATGAGCTTCAGATTGTCGAGCGTAACAATATCCCGCTGGCAGTCAGCCAGATAGGCGGGGGTGCTGGTTTTCTCGACCTGCGCATGAAGGACCGCTTGGATCTCTCCACAGGCTGTGATGATCGAGTCGAGTTTGTCAAGGGTGTGCGTTATGCTTGTCTTCGTCATTGATTGCTCCTGAGGCAGATATGTCAGGAGAGTTTAGTCGCAAATCGATTGTTGTCAATCACGTGGAACTTTCTTTAATGTGCTCCTTTCGCAATTCCCTGCTTGTAATTTCCCGGTCAACCGGGCAAAAATAGGCCGAATGCATACCGTTCCCACACATAACGACACGCCACCCCGCTACTCCCTTCTCACAACGCCGGCAACGGTGGGTACTCCATGACGGTGCTCCCGTGGCAACCCGGAACCATACCCTTGATGCTGGCGCCGATGCAGGGGCTGACTAACCGGGCCTTGCGCGCCTATTTCATCGAGCATGTCAGGCCCGACGTCATCTTTACCGAGTTCATGCGCGTCAATACCGCGCCGGCCGGAGCGGGGCTCACCGCTGTTGACCTGCGGGATGTCGCCTCCGAGCAGGACGGTGTGCCGCTGGTGGTGCAGTTGGTGGGACATGAGCGGGAAGCGCTGGTCCTGGCGGCCCGGGTCGCGCAGGAGGCCGGTGCCGCGCATATCAACCTCAACATGGGATGCCCCTATGGCCGGATGGGGGGCGGTCTGACCGGTGGGGGCATGCTCCGCTGTCCGGACAATCTTGCCGAGGTCATCCCCGCCCTGCGGGATGCCATCGACGGCTCTTTCTCCGTCAAGATCCGGACCGGGTACGACGATCCGGACCAGATCCTGTCGCTGTTGCCGCTCTTCGAGTCGAACGGGGTGGATTTCCTGGTGCTGCATCCCCGTACCGTGGTTCAGAAGTACGAGGGGGCTGCCGACCATGGGGTGACCGCCCGGGTGGTGCGGGAGACCCGGCTGCCGGTGATTGCCAACGGGGATATCCGGAACGCTGCCGATGGCGGACTGGTGCTGGGAGAGACCGGCGCTGCCGGGCTGATGCTGGGGCGGGGGGCGATTGCCGATCCGCCGCTGTTCCGGCGCCTGCGGGGCTTGGAGAACCCCGAGCCGGGTCGGGAAGTGCGGAGAGCGGAACTCGGCCGCTATCTGCGGGAGATTGTGATCCGCTATGGCCGGCTGTTCTGCGGTGATACACAGGTGTTGAACAAGGTCAAGGAGATCATCGCGTATCTGGATGAACCGGAACTGGCAAAACCGCTCAAGGAACTGCGGCGGGCCAAGACCGTGCGGGCGTTTGAAGCTGCCCTGCACGGGATGTGCTGAGCAGCGGGTTCAAGCGCACCACACACGGCAATCGGCCGGGATCAGGCGGCGAGGAGTGGCATCGCCGACGGGTCAAGGGGTTTTGACAATTTTTGTATAGAGATAGTCGTTATTGGCAACCGG
>JBAYTT010000218.1:0-6662 GCA_041675485.1 Pelobacteraceae bacterium
GGAATCGAGGTCTTGATCGCATATTTGCCCAGCGGATTTTCCGGTCCGGGAGGAAGAATGGCAACGACTTCCTTACCATGTTCTTCCATTTCAGATTGTATTGATTGAGGCACCGTCCAGGTTGGATCTTTCATTTTCGCCGTTATCCTGAACTTGCCAACCGGCGTCTGCCAGACATATTTTTCATTTTTTGTGGGCGAACCGAGCGCTACCGGAAGCGACGTGACAAGAATTCCCTGCTGGAAAAAATAGAGCGTCCGATCCGGAATATTAATGACAATGCCATCTTTGACCCGCTGAGGGATGATTTTGCGATTATTGTAGGCAAGCTTTTGGCCGATCTTGAGATACGCCTTGGCATCCAGACCGTTCATGCTGCGCAGGTGCTGCTGGGTAACCCCGAGCTTTGCAGCGACCAGGCGGACAGTATCGGCTTTCACCACGGTGTAGAGTCCCCTTGCCCCGACGATCCGGTCGGAATCCGGCTCTGACGACCCTTCTTCGACGGCATCAACCGTGGGCTTTGTACCTTCGGGTGGCTGCAGGCCGGCCCCTTCCGGTATCAGCACCACCTCGGATGCTTTGAGCATCGACTCGATTATCCGGGATTTCTGAAGCGCCAGCAGGTAAAATTTGTCGGCGGTTTCCCGCTCATTCGTCGAAAGATAACGCTGCGCGATTTCAAAGACAAGATCAAGACTTTTCATATCGTCCGGAAACTTTTGGGCTGCGGAGTTCTGATGCAGGCTTGATACCGCGGATTCAGCATCCTGCCTGACATCGGCACCAGCAGAAGTGGCAGACAAGAGCGCTGCAACCAGCAGGGCCGGAAGCAACCGGAGATAAAGTGTACATTGTTTAATTGAATATTTCATAGGGACACTTTTTGTACAGATCAGCATCCGGAATTGCAACCATCTTCTGCCGGCACGAGAGAAAAGCCATTACCAGCTGCCGATCCCGATACTTCTCCGCAGGATCAGGATGACATCTGCGATATCAATGATTCCGTTCCCTCCGGGCACGCCGCCGGGACCCAACGGCGCCACATCATAGCGAATCCGTTCGGAGGCGGTCAGCGGCGCAGTTCCGGCAACAGCCTGCATGACTTTGAGAGCGTCGCCCATTGTCGGCTGGGTAAGGAGAGCCGTCTTGATGATGTTGCGCTGGACGCTGGCACTGTTTCCGGCCTGGTCGGTGGCGGTTACGAGCACGGCATAGGTTTTGTCGGTTGGCAACAGGACACTCTGGGTGAAGCTGCCGTCCTGTGCGACTGCCGGCGCATAGCTCTGCCCGTCTGTCGTTATGCTGACTGCGGCACTGGTGACCGTATCCGACACGGTTCCGTGAAAGAGTATGCCGGATTGTGTGGTGGACATGTCTTGTGCCGGTGTTGACACGGTAAGTGACGGCACGGTGTTGTCATAGGTGATGGTGCGTTTGGCCGTTGACGTATTCCCGGCCAGGTCGATAACGGTTATATCCGCGGTGTTGATGCCGGGGTTCAGGGCAAGGGTGACACTGAAGTTATTGCCGGAAATGGAGGCGCTCTGTGGTGTGCCGTTGTTGACCGCGACAGTGACGGTAGAGGTTTCACTGATTGTTCCGGTTATCGGCACCAGGGGCTGTGAAGTCATACTGTTGTCGGCAGGGGTGGTAATGGACAAAACAGGAGCGGTTGTATCCAGGATTATTGCGCGGGTGTCGATGGTGCTGTTGCCCAGTGTGTCGGTGGCTATGGAGGTAATGGAATTAGTTCCGGGCTGGAGTATGATCGCATGGCTGAAACTGCCGTTGGTGATCGTAACGGCTGCGGTATTGATGGTAAGCCCGGCAACCCCGCTGGCGTCGGAAACCGTTCCGGAGACATTCAGGGTCGCGTTGTTTGTTATCGCCCCATTGGCAAGAGTTGACATGGTCAGCGCCGGACCGGTTATATCCATGAAAGCAAAACAGTCTGCTGTCGTCCCCCCAAGACTCCCCAAGCAGCTCCAACTCCAGGGTCCGGCACCGGAAACCGCTGATGCCGTACCGGCGGAGCAGAGATTGGCAGCCGGTATGGTGGTGAATGTCCCGCCATTACTCGTTCCGCACAAACCGTCGCCAGGAAGAGTAATTGTAATGGTGGCAGTGAGGCTCAGGGATACATTCCCTGCAGAATCCTTTGCCCAGGCATACGCAGTTTTTGTTCCGGCACCGGAAAAAGTGAAACTGGTCTGGGGGGTACTGTTCCACCCAGCTGCAGTGATGGCTGGAGTAGCGGGACTTTCCGTAACGAGGTAACCGGTGACGCCAACGCTATCAGTTGCGGTAAAGGCGCCGATGCCTACGGTCAAGGCCGTAGCGGTTGCCGGCATGGTAAAGAGCGAGATAACCGGAGCGGTGGTATCAACAGGTGCAGCGGAACAGGTATAGAGCCTGACATCATCGATAAACCATCCGTCTGCTCCGACATTTGAATCCGTACCGATTCTGAAGCGAATGAGAATGGAGCTGCCGGCCAAAGAGCCCAGATTGAGGCGGCTGGAAACATACCCGTTGCTTATTCCTGAAAACGCGGTGCGGCCCTTGAGCGGATTTGTGCCGGTGGTGCTGCTGAAAAGCGTGCGGGTGTATCCGTTTGTGGTAAAGAGAGTTCTCGCATCATTCCAGGAACTGCCGCCATTGGTGCTGTATTCAACGACGCCGCCGTCATAATACCCGCTCGTGTCAAACTCGAAATCATAGGCATGCTTGAAGTGCAGGTACGCTCCCGCTGGAATATGTATCGGTGAAGCGGTGCGAACGCTTGAATCCGAAGTGGTTGAGTTGTCATATCCCCAGAGATGCCCAGTGCCGCTGCTCGCATACGGCGTGGAATTAATCAGGTTCCCGTTCATATCGGACCATGGATCGTTACCGGCTGCAACGGAGAGGAGCCATTTGGCCGGTCCGGATTCAAAGTCATCAAAGAAAAAATCGACCGGAGCCTGCCCGGCATCGCATACAGGCGCCTCCGGAGCCTGGCACGCGGCAGGCTGCAGGCTCATCTCAACAGCGTCGAGGGCCTTTGCAACCTCCTGGCAATCGGCTGCAGTGGTTACTCCCGTAGCGACAAGGTTTGAGCATGACATCTTCAGGGCATAATAGAGATCTTCGTAATCACTGGCCGAGATCAGCAACCTGGTAAGAGCTTCGTAGTAAATTTTGGCAACCTTCGTTATTCCCAGTCCGCTGACGGTTTTTCCGTTAAAGGTGCCACCGTCGGTCATCAGAAACGCGGCCTTATTGTTCACCCCGCTATTGTAATGAACACCGCCGTTATCACCGGAGCCGCAGAAATAGAGGGAGCTGCGCATCCGGTCCGGGTCCCCGTATGCCGGGGGATTGCCCATGTTGCGGATGGCGCCGGAATCTTCGGAAAAAAGCCATTTCTGGGAAGGAGCGTCATTTCCTTTGCCATTGACCTGGTCAATGAGTTCTCCCCAGACATCGGCCAGCGACTCGTTAATTGCACCGGACTGCATGTAATAGTAGAGCTGGGCCTCATAATCTATGATACCGTGGGTAATCTCATGCCCGACCGTATCATCGGTGCACTGTCCCTGGCCGCACACCATCTGTTTTTTGGTTGAAGACCAGAAGGCGTTATCGTACGGGCAGCTTTCCAGCGAATCGGCTGAACAGAACCTGACAGTGCCCACCAACGGCAGTCCCTGGTTATCGACACTATCCCTGCCGTGATAGGTCGAAAAAAAATCGTAGGTATCACCCAGATAGTCGTAGACGGCGTTTACTTCCGAAACACTCGACGGCGAGGAACCTTCCAGGCGCTGCAGATTGGTGCCCGGCAAAGAATCAGAGCGAATATTGTTATTGTCATACACCTTCCGTGACCTGGCGTAATCAATCTGATTAAAATGGAGCAGTACGGAGCCGTTCAAGGCATCAACAAGGACTAATACATTGACAGGGGCAGCATCGACGGCATTCACCTCAAGTTTCCAGACAAGGGAATCGGTGTCTGCCGTATGCCCCAGAAGGGCGGGATTATATATGGAAAGTACCGGCTCCGTGGTTTCAAGGCGTCCGCCTGCGCCTGGATAGCGTGCGGCGACCATTTTCAGAGCGGTTTCACGAGCCTGCTCAGGCAGAATGGTCGCCTGGGTTGCCAGATCGACAATGTTCGAAGCCTTTCCTCCTGCACTGACAATACTGCTGCCATCCACTTGAACGATAAGTTCGCCACCGATGACCGGTAAGCCGGCAAAATGCTGCTGATAGCGTATGAACTGCTTATTCTTGTCAGTCACCTTTTTCTTGATCGCAAGGTCCTTTCCGGGATTATTAATACCGAAAAGGACGCCATAGCGTTCCAGAAAAGCTGCGGCAACCTCCTCACCTCCAGCTGTCACAAACTTGCGCATGACCGGGGAAGCGGCAACGGAGTAGCCATCAGCAAAGTGCAGGAATTTCGTCCTGCCCGTTATCTGTTGAGTAACGACATCAACCTGTTTTCCGGTAATTTGCCTGAGTTCACCGACAAGCGGATGCTCTGCTGCGGATGCATCCCGGAAAGGCATGCACGCAACTACCGTTAAAAACAGAAACAACAGTGAACAGCGTATAGCCTGATTGGGCATTGTGATATCCTTAACGTGTTGCCGGACTCTTCAGATTAAAAGGTGAAGGATTTAGCAGATTCTTTCTAAAATTTTTATACAGTCTGCGCACATATGTCAATGTTCCATTATACCCCAAACAAGGCAAAGGCGTATGCAAAACGCCCCCGACGGAATCTCCGTCGGGGGCGTTAACGCAGCACTTATGTCGCCAAACTAGCCAAGAATTGCCTTCATATCGGCTTCAACCGTCGTAATCGGGGCGATGTTGAAGTTCTCAACCAGGAAGTTCAGGACGTTGGGAGTGATGAAAGCCGGCAACGTGGGGCCGAGCTTGATGTTCTTGATGCCCAGGTGGAGCAGGGTCAAGAGGATCACAACCGCCTTCTGCTCGTACCAGGAAAGAATCATTGAGAGCGGCAGGTCATTGACGCCGCATTCAAAAGCACCAGCCAATGCCACGGCAATCTGGATGGCTGAATAGGCATCGTTGCACTGTCCGACATCCAGCAGGCGTGGTATTCCGCCGATATCGCCAAACTCCAGCTTGTTGAAGCGGTACTTGCCGCAGGCCAGGGTCAGGATGACGGTATCCTGTGGAAGTTTCTCGGCAAATTCGGTGTAGTAGTTACGCCCTGATTTGGCGCCGTCGCAGCCGCCGATCAGGAAGAAGTGCTTGATGGCGCCGGACTTGACGGCGGCGACGACTTTGTCAGCCACTCCCAGTACGGCATTGTGGCCAAAGCCGGTCAGGATTTCCTGCCCCGGATTTTCCGGCAGGCCGGGGAGTTCAAGGGCCTTGTTGATGACTGCGCTGAAATCCCAGCCGTCAACGTGCTTCACATCAGGCCAGCCAACGAGTCCCCAGGTGTAGAGACGGTCCTTGTAGCTGTCGGCCGGCTTCTGGATGCAGTTGGTGTTGAAGATGATCGCGCCGGGGAAGTTGACGAACTCTTTCGCCTGGTCCTGCCATGCGCCGCCGAAGTTTCCGACAAGGTGCGCGTACTTCTTCAGGCCGGGATAGCCGTGAGCCGGGAGCATCTCGCCGTGGGTGTAGATGTTGATCCCCTTCCCTTCGGTCTGCTTGAGCAGCTCTTCCAGCATCTTCAGGTCGTGGCCGGTAACCAGGATGGCTTTGCCGGCTTTGGTGCCGAGCTGTACGGCCGTTGGGACCGGGTGACCGTAGGCATCGGTGTGGGCGTTGTTCAGGAGCCCCATGACGGTCAGGTTGTGCTTGCCGCACTCCATCGCGAGGCCGACAAAATCCATCAGGCCCAGACTCTGGTCGGTGGTGGTGGCCAGCGCCTTCTGCACAAAAGCAAGCACCTCATCGTCGCTCCTGCCCAGGATCATTGCATGATCCATATAAGCAGCCATACCCTTCAGACCATACATCAGGATTTCGATTACCGAGCGGATATCTTCGTTGACGTGCTGGTGATTGATGCCGTAGGCTTCGGCCTGGGTAACCATGCCGTCCAGATCGTCAGCCGGCTTCCAGTCGGCAACCGGACCGGAGATAGTGGCGACGGAAGCTGCCTTCGCCTTCTCCTTCAGCTCGTAGCAGCGCTTGATCACGCCACCGATGTGGGGTGCATCAAAATCCACGTTGGTTACGGTGGTGAAAAGCCCCTCGATGGTAAAGCGATCGATCTCGGCATTACGACCCAACTTGTCGGCATAAAGCGCCAGGCTCTTCAGGCCGTAAAGCAGATGATCCTGCAATGCCGCTACCTCGGGTTTCTTGCCGCATACGCCGGAAATATTACAACCCACTCCGTTTGCTGCCTGCTCACATTGATTACAAAACATGCTCATTGTTGTTTCCTCCCTTTCGTTGGTTGATGACTAAACTCGTGTGGTGAGTTTTTTTTGTTTTTATGCTAGGAACAGTATACCGACTTTTCTACCAAATACTTGACGGTTGTCAAAAAAATCACAATTAAAGGAGAAATCCGATGGCCAAGGTCTTTTTCAGCGATATGCGTACGGGGCACAAGGAAAATCTGTTCGACAAGATTGCAAAGCTGCTGGCCCTGGCCGGCCTTTCCCAGACAGTTA
>JBAYTT010000219.1:0-6593 GCA_041675485.1 Pelobacteraceae bacterium
CATTACCTCGCACGACCAGCCAAGGAGTGAAGGCCACACCGACGTCACGAGGCAGGCGGCAAGTGCTGTTCTTCGGGAGAATAATTCACTGCCCAGCAGATACAGAGGAACAACCAGCACGCTGCCAAATATTACTGAAACAAGCCTCCCGGACAATTCAAAATCAGGAGTGAACTGCCCAACCAGCCAGGTCATGAACACATAGAACCCGTTGCTGGAAAGACTGTTCATGTCTCCTGTGGCAAGATTACGTGCCGCAGCGACATAGCCGATACCGTCAGCTGAGATGACGTCATAGAATCGAAGCAGATAGATTCTGACACTGAAAGCGGTAACAATGATAAGCAGCAACGGTACCACAGTGAAAAAATCAGGAATGCGTCCTTTTATTCGCTCAAAGGGTGACGACTTCTCACCCACTTCGACTACAGCAGACATGACAGGATGCTCCTGGCGCACGAGTTCACCTGTTCACCCAGGTGTACCAGGAACATGACCTGATCCAGAGGCAACCAGCGGTAATCGGGTGAAAGCGATATATCGGTGCCGTCCGGCAGCATCAGGATGCGGTGCAGATGGTACTCCCGGTAAAAGCGCGCCCCCTCCTCGGTCTGGCGGCTTTCATGGATCAGGTGGAATTGGCTGGGCTCCAAAAACTCCTCATACAGGAATGGCTTCTTCAGCTTCCTGCTTCCTTCGTAATTCCCCTGGGTAAACTGGACTGTCGGTCCCAACTGCACGGCACTCCGGTTGCCTACCTCGGCCTTTGCCTGCATCAGCAGCTCGATGCCGTTAGCGCCGTTCCTGATCAAAAGCCCGATGACCCCGGCTGCCAGGTTCTCGATGATCGGCTGCCCCCAACTTCTTACTTCGCGGGTTCCCGATGAGACCTTCAAACCCACGATCCTGAAAAATCGATTCTCCCGGTGCGAGAAGAACCCCTTGCCGTCGATGCCCCACTCCTTCAGATCATTCAGGCCGATGCGCTTGGCCAGCATATGGTTTGCCGCTCTGCGGTCGTCAAGCCACTGAAGCGTTGAACGTATTCCCTCATCCGGATCGCAGTCCCTGTACCGAGCCTCGCAGGTCTCCGCCGATAGCCCGTCCGTGTGGTCCTGATCAGCCACAAAGACAAGACATGACATGATACTGCGCGTACAGGCGTTGACCAGGCTGTCCCGCGCAATTAGTCCGGCAAGCTGCCGTAGCGTCAGCCAGATGAAGCCGTCCGGCAGTTCCTCGGGAAACTCGTCATTGACAACAACAATCATGTTGCGGTTGGATTTGTAGAGGAAACGGCCGCCATCCTCGGTTTGGAGACGCGCGAACAGAACCCGCGCATGATCCTGCCCAATGAACTGGTCGAGGAAGAGGGGACTGGCACCGCCATGGGCGCCGGTATAGTTGCTGTAGGTGGCCTGGACGGCCGGCGAAAGCTGGACAGCGCCGATATTGCCCGGCTCCTCCTTGGCCTGCAGGCAGAAATGGAGGATCCCGCCGATAGTTTTTGCCAGGATGCCGAGGATTCCTGTTTCCGGCTGTTCGATGATCGGCTGGTCCCATTCCAGTTCATCCCTGTCAACCCGGTGCCGGACACGAATTCCGATCACGCTGAAGAAGCGTCCGGTTTCGTGACTGATGGTACCGGTATCGGGATCCCTCCGCCACCCTTCCATGGCGTCCAGCGGAACAATCATGGTGTTCAGGGATGCTCTCTGCCGGGCATGACTGATCCAGACATCCACAGAGGCATCATCATGAAGAGCCGTTTCTGCCCGGCACGAAGCCAGGACGGCAGCGGCATCTATCGGCCGGATTGCGATTGCAGAGGTACATTCTCCGTCAGCACGGTTACGTCTCATTGCGGCCACTTTCCGAGATACGGTTATCAGATCGGGCCGATACAAGTTCCCTGATGATGTACTGCGGTTCCTGATTCAGTTTCAGGTAAATACGCCCCACATATTCGCCCAGGATACCGATTGCAAGCAGCTGGAACCCTCTGAAAAACAGCGTGACGGAGGTCAGGTGCTCAATATCGCTGGGATCATCCAACAGGGGTGTCATGTCCCTGATCAACATGTCGGCGACGGAATAGATCCCCACCAACGTCAAAAACAAACCGATCACAGCCAGTAGACGAAGCGGAATAAGCGAATAACTGACAATCATGTCCCCCCAGAGCGCCGCCAGCTTTTTCAGGGTGTAGCCGGACCTGCCCGCAAGACGGCGGTCATGACGTACGCTCACGGTTCCGATGTTGCGGGTTATGCGCAGAACAATGGCATCCAGATAGGGATTGGGAGTTTTGTATGAGATGATCTCGTTCACAAGAAAGCGGTTCATGGCCTTGAAACTGGACAGATAGAGATTGGCAGGTTTGTTCAGGATAACCCGCGCCATGGTACCGTTCAGGTAGCTGCCCAGGTTGCGAAATATGCTGTCATTTTTTTCGGGATACTGACTGTATACCACATCATACCCCTTCAGTATCTCAGTTATCAATTGAGGAACCTCTTCGGGAGGGTTCTGGAAGTCATCGTCCATGATGACGACGTAATCGCCGCTCGTCAGATTAAGACCGGCCATCACTGCGTTATGCTCGCCAAAGTTGCGGGAAAGGCGGGCATAGATAACCGTTTCAGGGAACTCCGCCTGGAGCTGTTTGCAGACAGCATCGGTCCCATCCCGGCTGCAGTCGTTTATCAGGACTATTTCGAGCCGGTAGTCTGCCGCAAGCAGCGACACAAGATCCCGGCAAAGATCAGCTATGCTTTTTTCCGCATTAAAGACAGGTATAACAATCGAAAGGGATGTCATGAACTCTCCTTCATATTTAAAAAAAACGACACCATATCCTTTAGCCGGTTACAATGTCATAAGACAGTGCTCCATGTAAAGATGACAATGAGCGATCCCTGAAAAACAAGGCTATTCACAAACGGCATCTCCGGCTAGTACCGTACCTGTTTTCGCTGCAGAAAAACAATGGGCTCGTAATCAAGCAGCACATCATAGTTGGCCTTAAGATAGTCTATAATTTCCGGAACCTGGACATACGCCGGAATCCCGTCAATACGCCAGGTAGATTTGCTGTATACCACGTAGAGAGGTTTTTTCTCCTCAAGGTCTTCCACGACCTCGCGACGCATGTCATGCGTTATCGCAAGGTACGAAGTCGGGTAACGGGTAGGGTTTTTCTTGTTGAAGATAAAATAGTACGCCGCCTCTTGAGGAAAGAAATAGACGTAGCCGTTCGGGGTCGGGTGCGTTTTGAAGAAATCGGCAATCAACCGGATTTCTCTAACCGTATCGGGATGGTGGTACACATCATCTCTTTCCACGCCTGCCATCTGTGTATCGGCATTCTTGGCAAAACGGTTTTTTGCCAGAAACAGCTCACGTAAGTTACTGATATTATGCTGAGGAAAAGTCATTTTGGCTGACACTGCTGAAATAACAACAACCGTCACCATAACCATGAAAACTCTGAAAAAAATCCTGTTCTTCCGGAATCGGAGCACGCTGTGATCAAGCGCCATAAACAACAGCAGAAATGCCGGTGGTGCCACAAAATACGCCTTGCCGATGCTCGATCGCCCCAATGCCGAACGGAACAGCAGTGCGCCAAAAACCAGAAGAAACACCATCTCAACAGTTTTTGTATCAATACGCCCGGTCAGCAATCGAATTGTCAGGAGTATCGCGACAAAAACATAGAGCGCGATTATCCAGTAATTATCAAAGACAAGCGGTGCGTTATAAGAAACTACGGCATCTGCAATCGACGGGAAAATGAGTCCGGCATATCCCAGCATGGCAAGGCGGGGATATTCAAACAGGCTGTCGACAATCTCCGGCAGAGACGCTTTTGTCATGAAATAAACCATAACAGGCAGCAGCATGGCGGCAACGCCGGCAAGAAGCTGTGCTGATCGACGTGCAAGAGTCGTAAAAGTGCACCCCTCAAAAAATCCAAGAGCGACCAGGGCACATGAAGCAACGAGTGAACATGCCCCGACTTCCTGGCTAAAAAGGAATGAAACCCCACCCGCAGCCCCTGCCAGCGTCAACCAGATGCCGTTACCGGTCGCTCGATATCGCAGCAAGGGGACAAGAGGCACCATTCCCAGAACCACTCGTAAAGGTGACATATTTGCCGAATAGATCATCCAGGGGTAAACCACAACCATGAACAGCAGCGCGATCATCGCAACAAAAGAGGAACGGATAACGCGATTAACAATGAACGCAAGCAGCACGTATGCAGTCAGGTTGAGAAAAAAAGCGTACCAGCGTCCGATCGTGACCAGGGGACCGGCAACTTTCTGCATCAGAACCAATGGATAAACCATTAACGGGCCGTACACAGTAAAAAAGTCCTTGCCACGCACATCTCCGCTCAGTATGCGCTGTGTCCACTCCAAAAACACCCCCTCTTCTCCCAGAAAAGGCCATGATCCGGTAACAGGATTCCACTTGCTTATGTTGTAGAACTGATTCAGATCAAAGTAAGCAGCCACCAGAAGGAGTGCTGCAACGGCAAGAAGAAGCGGCCTCATGGGTTGCGGCTGCCTCACCGGCATATCGTCGCCCATCTTCTCGTAAATCAGGCGGGAGAGGATGGCACGCCGCTTGAACCCCCATGGAAGCCAGAAGGCAAGCGCTCCGACAACAGGGAGTCCCAGGGCAAAAAAGAACGTCAGGACATCTCTTGACTTGGGATAATTTCTGAGAATGGCCTCACTGACCATGCCGAGCTCCCGCGCCTTGACAAGATCCGCGGAAAAGTCCCACGGG
Source organism: Pelobacteraceae bacterium (assembly GCA_041675485.1). Lineage (GTDB taxonomy): Bacteria > Desulfobacterota > Desulfuromonadia > Geobacterales > Pseudopelobacteraceae > JACRCG01. Next base: position 4,801 of record JBAYTT010000219.1, read on the forward strand.
ATGTTGTCAAGAACATAGGCCAGGGCAAATCCGGCAACAGCACCGGCGCACAGCAGGATTATATGTGTACCATACAGTCTGACTCGCAAATTTCGCAACAATTGTCTCCTCACAGCAGAGCGGAAACAGCGCACGCCGGCTCTGAAAAAAGTAAGAGATCCACTCACCAACTATCGATTACGCAATGTAACAAGACCGGTAATGAATAAATCAGCAAACGGGTGGCGAGCGTCCTGCGAGGGGGCGAAGATGGTGAGTTACCGCTGTGTTTGAAAAACACTTTACTCGGATGGTGGACAGGAGATACGCGGGGACAGGGTGTTGGGGTGATTCGTGCGGAATATCAAAAACGGGAACCAGGTTAAGTTTTGCAGAACTGATAGTGCTGGACGCAGATTTTGCACCCAGGTTGAGAACAGCTCTCGGACGAGACTTGGGTTTTGATGATTTGTCGAGAAAAGAAAGCCGCATTCCCAAGAACGTCAGAAAGATGATGACGAAGGAAACGGTAACTATTCGAAGCGGCACATTATTCATAAAGTAAAGTTCACTGTTCCCACAAGTTTTCCCTACTGACAAATTACTATAATAATCATTAGTTGTAAAATATTTTTCGGTACTGGCAAAAATATACCGGCCTGGAGTTTCACCGGAGAATATAAGCCTGATACGTTTCCGGAGGCACCGCCCCGAAAACAAACGGCACACTTCCCCAGTCATCGCTGTAAAACCCTGAACCAGCGACGATGTTCATGGTGGCAAGGCAGCATGTTGTGTCAAACGAGTATCTTCGCCACAGGGTGACCAGCTCACTTTCAAGCGGCCCCGTATTGCTGTTATTGCCGGGAATGATTATGACATCACCCTCGCCAAGCGGTGAATTCTGAAAATCGAGTGGCTTCACCCCCAAACGCTCCATATAGTACTGATATCCCCAGTGCCCCTGAAACCAGATATTCCCCCGCACACCGGCCAGATCCTGCACAATGACATCGGCAGCCTTGCGGGCACTGTTGGCGTGGGTATAGTCAGCCCGCGCGACCATGAGCGAAATCACCAGAGCAGGCACCAGCCCGGCCACCCATCTGTTCGATATGTTCGCGTCGCCGGCTTCCTGTCTGTCACGGAGGCGACGGGCCAGCAGCAGAGCAGCCGCCGGGGCAAGCGGCAAAAGAGCGCGGACGCTGACCGTCCAATTGAGGAAACAGGTAAATACAAACGTTCCGACAATCCAGCAGAGCAGCAGCAGCGAGTCGGAATCACGCTTTTGCCAGACATTGACGGTCGCAAAAAGCATCAACCCTCCGCCGGTTGCCGCCATGACCGCCGCCTGGACGAGGTATCCGGCTGAGGTATGCGGAGACACCGGCCACTTTACAAAGGAGAGGAATGAAAACAGCAGGCCCGAAGCCAACAGAACGGCATATGCCCACCTTTTCCCCGCGACAAACGGTGTGGCGCAGAGGATACTTGCCAGACCGCCACCGACAAAAACCAGGCCCGTAAAAGTTTTTTGCATCCCCCCGCCGCTAATCCGTAAACCGGTTGCATAGAGTGCGGCACCTGACAGCAAGCCATGACCGTACAGGCTCGCAGTAGCCACCTGGTAGACAAGCATGGCACCGGTCGGAATCAAAAACGCGCACAGCCAGAGCCCCGGACGCCGCCGTTCCGCAAATGAATAAAGCAGCAGCAGGGGGATGAGAGCACTGCCAAAATATTTTGCCAGAGCGGCCGCGGCCATCAGAACCCCACTCAAAAGATAAAGCCGCCAGTCGTCGCTCCGCAATGCA
>JBAYTT010000220.1:0-6560 GCA_041675485.1 Pelobacteraceae bacterium
AGTATCGATTCTGCCTCTTCATGGCCTTCCAGAGGTTTTTGGAAACAGGCCAACTCCCGATCCGGAATGCTGGTCACCGATACATCGTCATACCAGACTTGAATCCGCTTGGTGATACTCATCCCCTCCTTGACCACAAAGTCAGTGCCGCTGCCTTCAGAGAGATAATAGACCTCTTCATGTTGCTGCTTCAGGTGGCAGAAGACCACGTTTTCCACCAGCCAGCCCATATCTTCGGAAAACGCGAAGGCGATCCGGTTGCGCAGTCCGGTATCGATGGCATACGGCTTGAATCCAGCCCGCATGGTGCTCTTGAGCGAATAGGAGAACATCTGCAGCTGAAACAGCAGATAGCTTTCCATGATGGCTGATACATAATTTTCAGTCTTGTCCTGGGAGATGGTGAAGTTGTTCTTCAGCTTGGTGATGCTGGTTAGTTTAGCGACGTTGGTCAGCAGGTACACCGCCAGATTGCGCAGGTTTGACACGTCCCTGATCTCGTAGCGGTTAACGATGTCGCGGTAAAGCAGATCCTCGAAATAGTTTTTGAGCAGGAGTTCTTTATCATCGGTTGATTCTCTCAGGACCACTTCCGGGAACCCGCCGTATTTCAGGTAATCACTGAACGATTTTCTGACGACTGCTTTTCGGGTCGTATAGTCAAGCTCGGTCCCGACTTCCAGATTACTGAAGCGCAGAAATTCCTGAAACGAAAGCGGGTAGACCTCAAACGACACATGTCTGCCGGTCAGCTTGGTGCCGATCTCGCGGGAGAGCATCTGTGACGATGAGCCGGTGACAAATATCTTGATATCCTCCGTTTCACTGCGTCCCCGCACCCAGCTCTCCCAGCCAGGTACATTCTGGACTTCATCCATGAAGAGCCAGCACTTTCCTTCCGGATGCACCCGGTCACGGTAGGTGCGATATATCTGTTCCAGCAGTTCCACTGAGTATTCGGAGGAGAACAGCGGCTCTTCCAGGTTGACCCGCAGGATTGAGGTTGGCTGCACATTACGGGCAAGCAGCTCCCGAATAACCTGCGCCATCAGGGTTGACTTGCCGCATCGGCGCACTCCTTTGAGGACAACAACTTCCTTGGAGTCAAGCTGCCCGAGGCAGTTAGGGAGAAGATCCCGCTTGATCCCTGCATCGATGTCACCAGTGGTCCAATAGCGATTGTAAGAGGAGAGGATTTCGTAGAGCTTGGCCGTCTGCATGATGTGCCACCGATATACTTTGTATTTTAAGCAATATTATAACCGGTATATCGGTGAGTCAAGCGTTTCTTGAAATTCATACGCCAAAAAGACATAAAAACAATTCGTCTGCTGAATAGGGAGTACTTTGAATGGTTCAATTAGAGCTTCTTTACCGTGAAAGCAGAGTAAAACTGAATAACGTGCCGTTTTCTTCTGAAGAATCGAACTGCACCGATCCGCCAAGAACGCGCTCGCCGAACAGTTTCATTGAATAAGTTCCAAAACCTCTCCCCATACTGCCTTTAGTGCTGAAATTACGTTGAAAAATCCTCCGGGAGATATCTTCAGCAATTGCCCCATCATTCCATACGCAAAATGAAACTGAATTATGCTGAGGCTGAATTGACAACGCAACTTTTCCGCCCTTCCGGGTAGCTTCAAGTGCATTGGTTACCATATTTATGACTATCCGGCTCGCCAGATGAAAATCAGTAGTGAGGGTAATATCGTATGGTGCAGGACTAACTTCAAGTGTACGGCAAGCGGTGAGGGGATGGTCGTGAAAGAGTTGGTCAACTTCTGACAGAATGCAGTTGGCAGTCACCTCGGCGTATAACGGTTTGTAGGAAACATCGAGAGATTTCTGCAGGGAATTCTGAATGGATATCTCCTGGGAAATTCTGAGGACAATATGATGCAGTTCCTTCAGTTTCTCCTCCGAAGGTTGAGGTCGGGTGGAGAGCAGTTCACTCTTCCCGACCAGAGCACAGAGTATATTGTTGATATCATGAAAAAATGTTCGGTCCAGACAGGCCCGATACTGTTGCATGCTGATGTCTTGCAGGAAGAGAAGGACATACAGGCAGTCATCAATTACCAGAGGACAGCTTCGTACACTAAAGTACAGGTCAACATTCTGACCATCCTTTTCAACAGTAAGTGCGCAGGTACGTTCCTGCGGCTGCCTGGTTTCCAAGGCCGCCATTATTGAAACAACCGCTCCGCAGGTGGAACAGTATTCCGAGGTCCCACAACCTCCCGGCATCTCGCATGCATGGATACAGCTGACGGTTTCTCCAGGACGGAGCCCCAGTATTTGTCCCGTATCCTCGACCCCCAAAAGTTTAATAAAGGAGTCGTTCAGGGAAAGAACCTGCCTCTTGTCGTTCAGAACAGCAAACAGGCCATTCGCTATTTTCATCAGCCCGTCAATAAAGTCATTGGTTGTCGCCCGCCGTACATCTTCGTCGAGTTCAACACCATTTTTCCGCTCAGCAGGGGCAAAGTGGGTAGGAATAACAACAGTGGGGACCGCTCCCCGTGCATCATCCGGGTCAACGGAAAAAACTGATTCAACATCAAGAGCCATAACAAAATCCTCCCAGACCTGAGTAAATAGCCATTTCCCGCGAATCCATACGGGGTTAAATCCTATAGAGTGTATACACAAAACTTGAAAAACCGGATAGAGATTTTATCAGTGAGTTAAACGTTAGATCTGTATGGACTTTGCCAAGTTGACCTATCACGAGAGCCTTCGGGACAGGTGTGCATCAGGATCAAGTTTATAAAGACGCAGGTATTTAAAAGTGCATCCTTGCGAACTCCGTCGTATAGATAAGGATATTCGCGAAAGATGTTTAAGCGAAGCGATGCTATATCGACCAGGCAGGTTTCGCAGCTGATACAGTTAGTAGGGTCTCAGTAATCACCATTTCATGTCTCCAGCTTGAAAATCAGAAAGGGTAGGGCGGGTCTCATTTAGTTTTTGTTTCTGCATATCCACTACCAATAGCTGAAAAGGGGAGATCAAGACCCAGTTCGGGCACCTGCTTGGCGATCCATGCGGTGAAGGTGTTGCTGTTCGGACCTGGAAACGCCTTATAGGTATCGGGCCAAGGGTAACCTTTTGCCGCTCGGTCTACTGCTTCGATCAGTTTATCCGCCGACTCGCCTCTAAAGTCTTTAAGAAGGCGAGGGCGCTCACCAAACCAATAGCGGTCGGGAAGATCTTTTTCGATGCGCATTGCTGGTAGGCCTCGTCGCTGTCTCCAGCCGATGACTTCGTAAACTGTATATGATTCAGCGTTGGCAGGTTTCGTTGCAATCCAGGTATGGATTGCGAACCAACCACGCCAGCCCCATGTGGAAGCTCCGTACACTTGAAGCACTGCTCCTTTATTTGCTGCAGGAAGTGGAGCTATTCCGGCTGATTCCCTATTTGCGGTGCGATAGTCTTTAGTCGCACAACTGGTTGGAATCAGAAGTACGAGTGAGAACAACAAAAGCCTGCGCATGGTTGATAGATGCCTTTTCAAAATTACTCCCTTAACTCCGAATTTGCATAAACTCGGGCAAATCCTGAGGTTCACAATCAGTATTGATATTTCCGGCCAAGTAAAGTCTCAAGGTGATTACCATGCCGATCCACATGTTTAGTTGAGAATAACAGTGGACTGAGACAAACATGCCTTACGAAGAGGCTATCTATGCAGCTTGCGCCTTCAATCTGTCCCAATCACAAGTCGAGTGGGATCATCCCATAACGCCTCTCCATTTCAGAAAATCCGTTTTCTGCATGTTTCTTCCATGAAGAACCACGACTAACAAGATCATCCCAAGCAGGTTTAAGGTCATATGGACGATCTTCCCGTAAGAACGACAGCATCTGATATGCTTGGTATAAGTCTTTGGCTCGTTTTGCGTCGCTTGAAACTTCCCGTACTTGAGAGACGATGAGTTTATGTAGTGCATAACGAGCGGGGTGTGGAATGTTTACCAGCACCGGTTCCGTATCCGGCAACACCGCTGGCACGAAGGATTCAATAAGATAACCAAGATAACGGAGCGGTTGTGCGGCACAGTTGAAACGCTTTATGAATACTGGTGCCTCTGAACTATCTATGTTTGGGGTGAGGATATCGAGTCTCATTCTGTTTTTACGAACTGCGAAGGTTGTTGATGGCTCTTTGTGGCTTAGTCTTGGTACAGGGAAGAATCCCATGTGCAAACTATCCAGAGTTGCCGGTATATCGGAATCATTTTGTGGTATTGCTACAGAAACGTTTTTCTCTGCGGCGACATCTACATCACTTGTAGCCATAGTATCCGCACTCCAACAAACTCCAAGCATTACCCCTATGGCCTGAAAGGCATGAGTACCTACCAAAACTCCGCTGTTTCTGAATACTCCGGAATCAGCGAGAGAACGAATGACACGAGTCATCCCTTTATCCGTATGCATTTTAAGACCAGCCACTACCTGAGTACCAAGTCGCTTTATGCTGTCACGCATTTCCAGTAGATCAGCTTTGCCATCGGTGTGTTCGCGCATCAGTTGCTCAGTATTGCTGTCTTGTTTGCCAATGTATAACTGGGTGAGTTTGCCACCGAGGGTATAATGCTGGAAGTAAACGTAGTTCTCATCGCCAATGTTTTTAATGGTGAAAGACCCCTTGAGGCTGCTTATTGTTCGTGATGCATCCAAAAGTTGCATCTGTTCCAGTAATTCGGCGTACAGGGTTCTTGTCTGAAGATCGATGGTGTACATGCGGTTTCCTTATACGTTGTTTTTATAAAACATAGTATAAGACGAGAGAATTGGCAAGAAATATCCGGAAACAGTATTTATTTGGGCTCTAAATAACCTTGCATATATTACGAGCTTTACGAAATTCAGATGTGTTTTGGAATATCATTTAATCGAGAGAAATATTCTAGGCGGCGACATCACCGGATTATAACCAATATTCCCGGAGCATAATTCCGGCCTCATTTCCTTCCGTTTTCAACAGATATTTTATATTGATTTATTATTTTAACGGTCTAATATCCCATCGCAGAGAGAATTTTAATTTTTTTTACGATGGAGTCGTTATGGGGATATGGGATTTTAGCGGCAAGGATGAAAAGTTTAAATTTTTAGAAGAAGAAAGAGTGAAGCTTTGGAATCAACTCCGCATTATTGAAGCTGAATCACGCGATCTAAAAAAAGAGACATATTTATTAAAAGAAGAGTCGGTTGCCCTTAAAGATGCAGTCGATAAAAAAACTTCTGACTACGAGTCTGAAGCTAAAAATGCTGCAAAAAAAGCAGTTGAATATAAAAATAAAAGTGTAGCCGCCAAGGATACAATTACACAACAGCTTACGGAGTCTAGCGAAATATTAGAATCTATTAAATCTGCACGCAACTCTATTGATTCACTCAATGCTCAACTTGTAGAAATAGTTAATAGTTCAGTAGAAAATCACAATAATGTTATTGAAGCATTTGAAGATATACAAAGTAGAAAACAAGGCATTGAAGACCAAATCACTAAATTAGAAGTGTTATTTAATAACCATAATACGTATGCAAACAATGTTAAAGCATTAGAGGATATTGCAACAACCGGTCAGGAAACTTCTACAAAAATTGATGTTCTCCACAAATCAATTTTGACGAAAAAAAAGGAAATTGATGGACTTTACTTTGAAATCATAGGCTATACGGAAAAAGACGCCGCTGGCGTAGAACACGAAGTACCCGGACTGAAAGATGAACTCGAAGAGTCGTATTCAGAGCTTAAAAATAATCTCGCAAAGACTCAAGAGGAACTCACAGTACACAAGAATAAGCAGATAGCTGATTCGCTGAATTTTACCAATCAAAAAGAAGCTCAATTTAACAATACCCTCAAAAAATGGAATGACGAGTATGTAATAGTATTAGACAGTATTAGAAGTTTATTGCCTAAAGCTCTAACAGCAGGGTTAAGTCATGCTTACGAAGTAAAGAAAAGACATGAGATACTTACTAGTAAGGCCTTGAATAAAAAATTTATTGGCGGAATCGTTGGTATGATATGTGTGTCATTGATACCGTTTTTTGTGAGTTTATATTTTTTGACTACTGAAATTAAATCACTTGAAGAAGTAATTAAAATTATACCTAGGCTGGTTATAGCAATTCTTCCATTATATGTTCCAGTGTTATGGCTTGCTTATTCAGCAAACAAAAGTCTAAATTTATCAAAAAGGTTGATTGAGGAATATACGCATAAAGAAGTTTTGAGTAAAACATTTGAAGGTCTTTCAAGGCAAATAGAGAATATAGAGGACGAAGAACTCTCTTCAGATTTACGCATACGACTGTTATATAATATTTTAGAAGTCAATTCTGAAAACCCTGGGAAATTAATTTCAGACTACAACAAATCAGATCATCCTTTGATGGACGCTTTAGATAAGAGCGTGAAATTAGGAAGTGCTGTAAATAGATTGTCTGAAATACCAGGCATGAGCAGACTCGCTAACATGTTGGGAAAAAATGCGAAACGAATAATGAAAGAGAATATGAAGAGAGCTGAAGAAGGA
>JBAYTT010000221.1:0-6446 GCA_041675485.1 Pelobacteraceae bacterium
AAGATCAAACGGTTAAAACGCATGGCATACGGATATCGGGATGTCGCTTACTTTCTGCTGAAGATCCATCAACACTGCGGTCTCCTTAACCCGAGGCGTTTCAACTAAAAAACGAAAGACTCCTATTTAATTCAAAAGGTGTGGTTGTTGGAGTCTTAATGGGGGCACTGACAATATCGAAGAAACAATCAGATGAAGCGAACAGAAGATTTCAATAATGATCGCGACACTGCGCAATCAGGAGGGTATCATCTTCGACTGCATACACTAAACGGTGGCAGTTGTCTATTCTGCGAGACCAGAAACCAGCTAACTGATGTTTGAGTGGTTCTGGTTTACCGATACCGGTAAACGGTTCGCGCTGAATCTCCCGGATAAGCTGATTGATGCGTTTAAGTATCGCCTTGTCGGTCTTCTGCCAGTAAAGGTAGTCTTCCCACGCTGCGGTTGAAAATTTGAGCATCATTCCGACAACTCTCTAACTTGTCCTCCCCCTGCGCGTAGCTCCTCGACCGAATCAAGCAACCGCTTGGCTCCTTGCGGATTCCGGAGCAGGTACGCAGTTTCTTCAAATGCGTGATAATCGTCAAGTGAAAGGATGACAACCGGTTTACCACGTTGGCTGGTCACTACAACAGGAACGTGGTCTTCATTGACCGATCGCATGACCTCTGCCAGGTGCTGTCGCGTAAATGTATAAGTCAGAGCATTCATAACTATCGTCTCCTTGGTGAATATGTACATAACATAGTACATGTCGGTTCGAAAATCAAGGAGATCCAATAAAGGCCGTGAACCCGCTTGAAAAAAGCAGAGTGGTCAAGTCTCTAAAAATCAAATTTGAGATTTGGAGACCACTTGCGAATTGACCCTCTTCTTGGAATATTATATTGACATTTGATCCTGATGTGGTAGTAAAAGACCGTATTGGTCTTATTTCTGTTTTGTTTTTTATTGGTACTTTTCAGAGCTGTTTTCGCGTTGTAACCCGGTGGCTTTGGTATTGGTGCAATAAAGATGGTTTTTTTCCTCTTTGCTTCAGGTGGGTTTTTGTCATGATTATACAACAGCGCACCGTAATAATTCTCCTGCAGTTCTTCCTCGTGCTACTCGTCTTCTTTGGGCCGGATCGCACTTTGCGTCTGCATCCAGCCACTGTCGATGCTACTAATATCCATTGCTCGCAGAATTCCGATGAAAATCTCACTCAATGTGAGGACTTCGATGAAGATGCTGGTGAGGTCGATCATGCAAGCAACCCGGAGTATTCACTCCAGGCCAACGCGTCATGGCCGTTATTTGCCGCAACTGCCGGAAGGCGTTATCCGAACATATCCAAACTATCTCTTCCCGTTGTCTATCTCCCTGTTTTTGCGCCCCCAAAGTTAATCGCTTAATATCCTTATTTTTTTAAAACAAGCAGCTTTTGTCCGAGCTGTTGGACAACACAAAATTACACGTTAGAATTGATGTGCGAGCATCAATAATTCATTCGAGGAGGAATAACGATGAAGGTTACTTCTGTGATCACTGCGGTCTGTCTGGGTGCTTTAATGACTCCGGCGCTTGGTATTGCCGCCGGCCTTAACGCCGAAATGACGAAATATGTACAGGGTCTGGAGACTCAGGCAAAGAAGGAAAGCGGCTTCAAGGGGTTTAACGCGGAGAGGGGCAAGAAGCTTTTCTTTGAGGTGCTTCCCAATGCCAAATCCGGCACCATATCCTGTGCCACCTGCCACACCTCCGACCTGAAGAAGAGCGGCAAAACTCTCGTTGGAAAGGCCATAGAACCACTTGCCCCTTCTGCCAACAAAAAAAGGCTAACCGATGTCAAAGAGACTGAAAAGTGGCTGGCGAGAAATTTCAAACAGGTATACGGCAGAGAGGGTACGGCGCGGGAAAAGGGTGATGTCCTGACGTTTATCGCTGCCCAATAAAGGAGACCTACATGAAACTCGATAGAAGAATATGCCTGGCGGTTCTGCTTGTCTGTGCCGTCACATCATCCGTCCTGGCTGGTGAAGCCCGGGGAGAAAGCAACCGGGAAAAAGGCTCGTCAATTCTGGGGCAGGTAACGAACAGCGCCTATCTCAAGGAGTGTGGCGCCTGCCATTTTGCCTTCCAACCGCAGCTTCTTCCTAAAAGATCCTGGGAAAAGGTCATGGGAACCCTGGATAATCATTTCGGTGACAGCGCCACCCTTGATGAGGCGACCAGATCGCGGATACTGGAGTACCTCGTTAAAAACAGTGCCGATATGAGCTCTTCAAAGGTGTCCGGGAAAATTCTCGCTACAATCGGCAAAACTGAAACTCCGCTCCGGATAACCGACACCCAGTACTTCAAGAGAAAGCATCGCGAGGTACGGGCTGACGTTTTCAAAAGGAAGTCCATCGGTACACCATCGAACTGCTCCGGTTGCCATGTGTCGGCGGATAAAGGGGACTTCGACGAGCACAAGGTGAAGATACCCAAAAACTGATCCGGCAGTAGCAGTAACGTCACTCAACGAGAGAACCACCGCACAAAGGACGATGCTATGAAAGAAATCAAGGTTTGGGATATCCAGACGCGTATATTTCACTGGTCTCTGGTGCTATTCATGCTCTGCACCGTTGTCACCGCCGATTTTCTCAGCTTCCTCGGCATTGACATGGTCAACAAGGATACCTGGCTGGTCTTTCATATCGGCACCGGCGTCGCGGTGTGGCTGCTCCTGCTCTTCAGGATAGCGTGGGGGCTTATCGGCCCCCACTATTCTCGTTTCAGTTCCCTGCATCTCTCGATACAAGAGCTTTTCAGTTATTTCAAGTCGGTTATCAAGAATGAATTAACGAATTATACCGGCCATAATCCCGCAGCTTCCTGGGGCACTCTCGGCATAATCACGCTCGGCCTTCTGGCGGCGCTGACAGGAGTCGTCGTTTTCGGTATCGACGAAGGGAGAGGGATCCTGCGATTCCTGTATATCGATTATTTCCTCTACGCCAATCAACTGAAACTGCTGCACCTGGCGCTCGCCTATCTTCTGCTTGGAGTGGCTTTCGGCCATGTCTGCGGCGTGTTGAATGAAACGATTCGGCACCGGACCGGCATCATACCGGCTATGTTTACCGGAAAAAAACTTTCCGAGGAACCGGAAGTACCGATTCACATAGCAACACCGGTGCGATTGCTCTCCTATGTATGGGTACTGTCACCGCTCGGGGCAATTCTGTACCTGTCAAGCGCGATGGAAACAAAACAACCTGCGAAACTCTCTCAACCGCCTCTCTACAAGAAAGAGTGCGCTTCCTGCCACATGGCGTTCCCCCCCAATATCCTCCCGGCTGAAAGCTGGAAAAACATGATGGCCACCCTCCAGGACCATTTTGGCGATGATGCAACAATTGATGACGCAGCGAAGCAAGAGATCGAGAATTACCTGGTCAAAAACGCGGCGGAAACGTCAAAAGAAGAAGCGTCGCTCAAATTTATCCGCTCGATCGGTACAGGAAATCCCCCGGCGCGAATTACCGACATCCCGTACTGGAAACAAAAACATTCACCAATACATCAGGCAATTTATCTGCGAAGCGCCATCAAGTCCAAAATCAATTGCGTTGCCTGCCACAAGCTGGCAGAATTCGGCTCGTTCGAAGATACTGACATTCGTATACCGAACTGAAAATAAAGGAGAAAAGACAGCGGTGTCAGGGCTCCAAGTATGATATTGTCAGACGGCGGGGAGGGCCGGCCTCCCAGCCGCCTGTGTCCACTCTCAACCAATTATTGGAGCACCGTGATGATGAAATTCATATTGAGCATCGTGCTGGTCGTTTTTGCCTGTTCATGGGCATCGGCTGAATCGTCGGTGTGGAAGGCGCAAAAGGGCAATTCCATCATGTACCTTGGCGGCACATGCCATCTGCTGCGTGAGACGGATTTTCCGTTGCCTGCTGAATTCGACAAAGCATACAAGGCATCCGATATCGTGGTTTTTGAAACCGACATCGGCAAACTTCAGGACCCGTTGGTGCAGCGGATGCTTATGACAAAAGCGATGTATGACGATGGCAGCACCATTGATAAACACTTGTCAGCCCGGACTTACGGGCAACTCAGCGCGTATTGCGAGGCGAACGGAATCCCGCTGGCGGCACTCAGGCAGTTCAAGCCGTCAATGCTCATGGTAACCCTGACGGTCATGGAACTTGTGAAACTGGGGGCCGGCCAGCAGGGTGTTGACCAGTTCTTCTTTGGACGGGCGCATCAGGACGGGAAAGTCGTCGAGGGGCTTGAATCGGTTGATGAGCAGCTTAATTATGTGATCTCGATGGCTGACGGCAACGAAGACGAATTCGTCAGCTATTCGATCAAGGATATGAAAAACGTCAAACAGAACTACGAAGCCCTTGTGAAGGCGTGGCGCATGGGTGATGCCGGGAAACTGGATGAGATAATGGTTGAAGAGATGAAGACAAAACTGCCGAAGCTCTATGGGAAATTGATCACCGATCGTAACCGGAATTGGCTGCCGCTGATCGAGGCCTATCAGAAAACGCCCCGGACAGAATTCATCCTGGTCGGTGCAGCCCATCTGGTGGGGCCTGACGGAATTATCGAGACACTCAAAAAGAAGGGGTTTAAGGTCGATAAACTGTGATCTGTTAGCTGGTTGCTTCCCTTTCAATTTCTGCGCATCGAGGACGTATGTTCAATCACGGCAAAATCCTGCGGTTGGCATGGACGGCTGTTCTGGCACTGCTCATACACGGTGTCTTCAGCTGTGTCGTTGCCGCTGCCGCTGAAGAAAGTGAGCTGGTTGGACCGCCACAGCCAGAGGCGCCAAAGCAGGAGGAAAAAACATTAAAGGAGACCCTTGTCAACATTGAAAAGCGCGTTGACGTGGCCCATGACAAGCTTGAACAGGATATTCTGGCCATGGTGACGCGCCTGGATAATTTTTTCGGAAGTGTACAGACGGAGAACCTGCGAAAAACCTCGTACGAGTTTCGCTGGCGCAACGGGATTCGTATTGACGAGGGGGGAAAGTTCAAGCCGGATATAAACGTGCGGGCCAATATTGTGTTGCCAAAGACAAGCGAGAAATTGCGCCTGTTCATTTCCGGAGAGAATCAGCTTGAAACGCCCTCTCCTTCTCTTCCGAGTGACCCCGGCAACCCCGGCTTCGACCGGTCCACCCGGCCGTCAGCGAAAATCGTCAATACCGAGTTTCGCTACAGTCTATTCGCAGCCCCCGATCAGGACCTGTTCCTGGGGGCCGGGGTCAAGGTTGCCCTTCCTCTGGAGCCGTTTGTACGGAGTCGTTATCAGTTTATCCACACCATCAACAATCTTTTCCTCATCCGCCTGGGGGAAACGGTCTTCGTTAAATACAGTGTCGGTGTCGGCGAAACCACTGAAGTCTCTCTGGAAAGGGTTCTTGATGCAAAGTCCCTGCTCCGCTTGGCTAATTCAGCTACGTTGTCTCAGGAATTTAGCGGCCTGGAATGGGGGTCGGAACTCTCGTTGATCAGAGAGTTGACTGCAAAAAGCGCCATCACCTTTACCGGCGGGATCTACGGCAACAGTACCCCCGATACAGTTGCCACCAACTATCGGCTGCTCACCCGCTATCGGCAAAGTTTTCTGAGAGACTGGCTGTTTTATGAAGTGGAACCGGAACTGTCCTGGCCGAGACAGCCAGGCGGCGTGTATGCTCCGAAATATGCCGTGACGTTCCGGCTGGAGGTACTGTTTCAAAACTGAAAAAATGAATCCCGGTTCCCGCGCATTATTTATCGCTGCATCTCGGGAGCCTGGGCCTTGTCAAAGTTGACCTCGTTGTAGTCGCCGTTCTTCATCAAGACCCCTTGCGGGTCACGAAAATACATCCATGCCACATGGCGCTCTCCTTCGACAATTACGGTTGTCTGCTTGCGCTCGTAGTAGCGTGGATGCCCTTCCATCCGGTCCAGGGAATTCAGGGTGTCATCATCAACGGCGTACAGTTCTCCGACAATCGGGTAGCGACTTTCAGAACTGGTAACATAGGGAAAGCCGCTGATGAGGTACATCGTGTAACCGGCTTCAGTGCTGCCGGTACCATAGCAGTACGCATCCTTCAGCAGGTGATTGTTGCTGTGACCCTTACGAAGTGTGCCGTACACAAAAACCAGGTGTTTTCGTTCCATCACAGTTACCTCCGCGAAATTGAGAGTGTTATCGAACCGTCTTACGGGCATATTCTACAAATGAGAGTAATGCAGGAGGAGGTGCTTCTCCCAGGTCGTTATAAACCCGGCCTTTGTAGGTGAGTGATAGCGCAAAAGGTGCATTCGGGGCCCCTTCAATGGCCCATAGAGAAACCTTTCCTTCGGGGTCAATAATAATTCTGTATGCGCCATGCCGGTAATGCCGCAGCAAGCATGCGGCTGCATCATTCACCTGCCTGAACAGATTTA
>JBAYTT010000222.1:0-6429 GCA_041675485.1 Pelobacteraceae bacterium
ACCATCATAGTTACATCCGCCACACTGACGGTCGGAAATGACTTCGGTTATCTGAAAAAGCGAACCGGTTTTTCGCTCCTCCCCAAGGAGCGTGTTGGCGAACTACAGCTGGCATCCCCGTTTAACTACGCCAAACAGGTGTTTGTAGCCGTACCGGAAGAGATGCCGGAGCCGACGGCACAAGGTTACCGTGAAGCGCTGGAGGATCACATCCTCAAGGCGGTATCGATAACGCGTGGTGGCGTCTTTATTCTCTTTACCTCCTACGATCTGTTGGCACGCGTACACCAGGCGCTGTCACCGGCTCTCGCAACTCTTGGGCTTACCGCTCTAAAACAGGGGGAAGCCGGTCGCCACACGCTGCTGACTCAGTTTCGCAAAGAGGGTAATGCCGTACTGTTCGGTACAGATTCCTTCTGGGAGGGAGTTGACGTCAAGGGAGACGCCCTTCGTCTGGTTATCATTGCCAGATTGCCTTTTCAGGTGCCAACCGAACCGGTTCAGCAGGCCAGAGCCGAAAAAATAAAAGCTGATGGCGGCGATCCGTTCCGTGATTTTTCAGTGCCGCAGGCGGTAATCAAGTTCCGTCAGGGTTTCGGGCGTCTCATACGGAGTCGTGACGACCGTGGAGCGGTACTGATTCTGGATCGCCGGGTACTTAACAAGAGCTATGGCAGGACTTTTCTCAGATCCCTGCCGGATACGGAGATAGTCAGGGGGGATTCAGCGGGTCTGTTTTGCAGAATGGAGGCGTTTTTCAACTCTGCCTCATCCGTTTTTTAGCGATGAAGTTGAAGCATTGGAAATACATCAGGCATGTCAGCAAAAACGAGAAAATTGTCGAGGCAAGAACCAGCGGAGCTCCGCTCGCCTTCTTCACATCGGGAACCAGCGTGACAAAAACAAGAAAGAAAACAACACCGCACGCCTTCCAGAGATCCCCGATCAAGCGTTTTTTTCGCAGAGCGGTAAACTGTTCGATTTTAAGACCTGGCCTGCTTCCTTCAATCTCAATGCCGGCATCACGTCCGGCCAGTCGATAAACCGGGTATAACAGCAACAACTGTACGATTACAGCTGCAACGATGCTGCTGTAGAACTGTTCCGATCTGTTAAGAGCATCAAAACGGCTTTGAAATGCGATTGCCACAACAACCAGTAAACCGGTCAGGATTGTCTGTACAATCCGGTACAACATCATCTGCCGGTTAAGTTTTTTAAAATCGTTGCTTGCCATTGGTATCTACTCCGTCAGGTATTTATCCTCTGTTCAAGGTGTGCGAAAATAACAGAACAGAGCTGAATGCACAAGGGTGCAAAACCTTTTTCAGGATAAACCATGAACATTCTTCGTCGTATCTTTCATCCGATAATAGCCTTGATAGCCATCCAACTGGTATGGATAACTGTTGTAGTGTTCTGGATATACTGGTTCATCGGCAAAAACCGCGAGTTCCGCCAACTGGCTGAGAAATATCGCCCCGAACTGCTTGGGCAGGGGGCAAACTGGCCGATCATGGTAGAGGGGCTGGTGATGCTGCTGCTGATTCTGATCGGTGTCTACGTGATATTTGTCTACTGGAACCGTCAGGCAAACCTGTATCTGAAGCAGCGCAACATTATCTCCCAGGTAACGCATGAACTAAAATCTCCACTCGCTTCCATACAGCTCCATCTTGAAACAATCCGTCTGCGAAAGCCATCTGAAGAACGCCTTGATTCTTTTGTTGCCACGATGTTGGCTGACACCGACCGCCTTCATTATCTGATCAATAACCTCCTGATGGCAGCGCGTCTCGAACAGCGCCGTAAAACATCAGAGCGACGAATGACGGATATGACACAGTTTATAAGTGAGCATGTAGAGCGAGAGCGGGACACACTGCCTCATGGTGGAAACATTTCATTTGATGGGGAACCTGCACTTAGAGCGATGGTCGATCCCGAGGAAATGAGTATGGTAGTGCGCAATCTGTTTGAAAATGCGGTGCTCTATTCGCCCCAGAGCCCTGAAATATCGGTGAGGCTTAAAAAAACCGGGGCGTGGTTGCAGCTCACGGTGCAAGACCAGGGCAGGGGACTTGACAAAAAATCGCAGAAAAAGATATTTGAACGCTTTTATCGCGCCGAATCCCCGGGAAATACCGTTCGCGGCACCGGTCTTGGCCTCTATATTGTTGAATCAGTAATAAAAGGGCATGGCGGCTCAGTCGTTGTGGCAAGCGACGGGTTTGGCAAAGGGTGTACATTTACGCTTAAATTCCCCGCTGCATAAGGCGACAACAAATGACAAACGATAAACCACATATCATGCTCGTTGAAGATGAAAACCATCTGGCACGCGGCATCTGTTTCAATCTTGAAGAAGAGGGGAACAGAGTCAGCCATTTTGAAACCGCTGAGCGGGCTATCGAAACGGTTGGGATTGAGCGTTTCGACCTGATTATCCTCGATGTAATGCTACCGGGAATGGATGGGTTTGATGCTTGCAAAGAGATAAGAAAACTGGATCCACGTGTCCCGATCCTGATGCTGACAGCCCGTTCGGAAGATGTTGACCGGGTGGAGGGGCTGGAGAATGGTGCGGATGACTACCTGACCAAACCATTTAATCTGGTGGAGTTTCTGTTGCGGGTCAAGGGGATGCTCAGGCGTTCGTCATGGTACAGGCCGGAGCCTGTTGAAGAGGGTTACCGCTTTGGAGAAAATGAGGTCTTTGCGCTTTCATACCGTGCCAGAACGGCTCAGGGTGAGATCGACCTTACCGAGATGGAGGTAAGGGTGCTCTCACTTTTTTTCCAGAAAGAGGGGGAGGCAATCCCTCGCGCAAATCTGCTCCAGTCGGTCTGGGGCTACAGTAGTGATACAGAGACCAGGACTCTGGACAATTTTATCGTCAGGCTCCGTAAATATTTTGAGCCGGATCCCTCACATCCCAAACATTTTCAAACAGTGCGCGGGGTTGGCTACCGTTTCAGCCGGGAAGGCAAATAAGAACAACGATTAATGATGAAAGCGCCCTTTGCGATCCTTGTGTGCGAGAGTGGGGGTTTTGTGGCAGTCAAAGCAGGCTTTTTCCTCTACTTTTTTCTGATCCAGTGGCGACTGATTCCCTCCCAGGGAAGGCTGATTGTACTCAGGAGTCTGGAAGGAGAGGCGACCGCGTTCGTCAGACACAGATGCCGGCTGGTAGGCAGCCTGCCAGTTGCCGCTGATTGCGACGGTGTGGCATTGGTCGCACCCACCGGGTGGTGGAATGCTTTTCCAGGCGGTGAACATGGTGCAACCGTTGATGACGAAAACAGATGCCAAGAGAAGTGATATGGTATATTTCATGGAGTCGCTCCTGTCAGAAGAGTTATGATGTTGTAGATAGTACCACAGAACCAACTAAATGATAGTGCGGATGACTTTGATCATGTCCTAAAATATGCCGATATTTTGTGATGACAACTGTTACGGCAATTTATATTCCCTCCATCGGCGGGCAACGAGGTCTTCGGACTCAGCTGAAATAACAACCGCTTTTCGCGATAAAGAGCTGCCGGTAGCATCAACAGCGATTCGCCCGGAGGTTCCATCATGGATTATATCTTTACTGAAATCGGCCACGTTAACGGTCTTCCACGCCGCATAAGAGAACGATTCGGTTGTCCCTGTATCGGCTGCTACGAACACCAGAACCCGTGCCGATTTGAACCATGGGAGAGCCCATAACCGACTGGAGATATCTCGTACCATGCAGGGTTGCGGATTTTCAAGGGAAATTATGGCACTCTGATGAAAAACCCACTCTAACGGAAAACAGATGTCTTTGATTGATGTCTCAATTTTTTGGAGAAATGCCAATAATAACCGCTCCCACGCCTGTGCCATCCAACAATCCTCCATCGGTGGCGCTCCGACAACGGTCGCGGGGATAATGGCATCTGTCCGGTATCTGATGGATGTAACCCGCATCAATGCAGCCGTGGCAACAGGAGAATAGAAACCCGTGTGATTTCCGAAAGGGCCTTCAGTAACGGTAGAACCTGGTTCGACATAACCTTCGATAACGACCTCTGCACAGTTTGGAACATACAACGGGACACTCCGGCATTTTGAAACCGCAATTGGTGCATTGCGGATAAAGCCGGCAAAGGTCAATTCATTCAGATCTCCGGGTAATGGAAACATTGCGCTGAACAGCGCCGCAGGATCACCGCCCAGAACAATCGCAACCGGCATCGCCTTGCCGGCACTGCTGTAGAGTGCTGCATGACGCGCCGCGCCGCTCCCCTCCTTCCATTGTATGGCAACTTCGCGCTTGCCACGTAACTGTACCCGATATACCCCGCAATTTTGTGTTCCCCCATCCGGATCAGCTGTAAAAACCTGCGGCAGGGTGATGTAGCGCCCATATCCCCCGGCAGCCCCATCATCCGGCCAACTCTGTAGAAAAGGAAAACCGGTGAGGTCGGGATCTCTCATCCGTATCAACTTCGAATCCTCTTCGGTAGCAATATGTGGGGCAAAACGGTTGAATTCAGGAAGGGCGGCAATCTGACGGTCGAGCAATGTGAGGTCAAGCTCGGGTATGCGGCCTAGAAGGATTCTCAGCCGCAGAGTCAATTCGTTCAGGTCTGTTATACCCAGTGCCAGGCAGACACGTTTTTCTGAACCGAACAGGTTGGTGGCAACCGGGAATGTGCTGCCGAGAGGTTGTTCAA
The DNA here is from genome assembly GCA_041675485.1 of Pelobacteraceae bacterium. GTDB lineage: Bacteria > Desulfobacterota > Desulfuromonadia > Geobacterales > Pseudopelobacteraceae > JACRCG01. The sequence goes on from JBAYTT010000222.1 coordinate 4,710, forward strand.
AGAGCAGTGCCACGCCACCATAGGGCTTTTTGCAGACCCGGTTTGTGATGGCGGCAATTTCCAGAATTGGATCCGTCGGGACAGATATGCGGTAAAGTTCACCGCTTGATTCCATGAGCGAGATGAACTCGTGGAGGTTATTTAATGGCATGATGCTTGATTGTTGTTCGGATTCACAGGTTCAGCCTTTCGAACTGTACTTCGATGTTGCAGGGCATATTGTTTTGGTGATTAAATATTTGAATCGTAGGGGCGGCGCTTGCTCCGCCCAATCAGGGCGCGGCAAGCAGCGCCCCTACATCTGGGTTTGAATATTTAACCACCGGAGCAATATTTGACACCTGAGTGTAGTATGGAGCAGGCGACAGTGCAATCCAAATATAGAGGATATCAGTAGTGTCCCAACGTTTAGTTGAATAAAAACAGCTGGTTATTATTTGTGTCTGTTTCGCTTCTGTAATCTGAATCTGTAAGTGCCTGCAATAAGGGCATTCGCTCGAAGATGGTGACGCTCAGAACCTGTAAAATTGTGTAGAGACTGGCCTCTATTTTGAGCCGCTTCTTCATGATGGCGACAAGCACATAAATCGACACGGCAATCCAGATTTGGGCTTTGACTGCGTTTTCCGAAGTGCCGTAGAATGTCTTGATTCGCAGGTTTTGCTTGATCCATCGAAAGAACAGTTCTACTTGCCAGCGGCATCGATATAGTTCTGCAATAGTCATGGCCGGCAGAGTGAAGTTGTTGGTCAGGAACACCAAGGTTTTGTTGGTTTCTTTGTCGTAATACTTCACTCGGCGCAGCTTGTCCGGGTAGTCTTTGACTTGATAGAAGCCGGTCAGCTGTACAGATTGATCGCAGAGTAGTCCAGTGTCCTTGTCTACCGGATGAGAATAGACCCGACGGCACTTGAGATTGGATTTGCCTCGGATCACGAAGAAGGCTGATGACCGTGTGATCGTGTACAGACGTTCGAAGTCCAGGTAGCCGCGATCCATGACGTAGAAAGCCCCCGCCTCCAGCGGCACGATGTCCAGGGTGTTGACTTCGTGGAGTTTGCCGTCTGATATGTGGATGAAGGTCGGGATGCTGCCCCGCAGATCCAGTAACGTATGGAGTTTTATGGCTCCCTTGTTCCGGCGGAAGTTGGCCCACGGAAACATGGAAAGACACAAGTCGATGGTGGTAGCGTCCAGAGCGTAGACAGTGCTCTCCAATTCCAGTCCGAAGCTGTCGTTTGCGTAGAGTTTGCGGGCTGTCTGAATGAGAGAGTAAGCAAGGTCGGCGTAAATGCGCCAGTCGCGAACCTTGTTGGCATTTGCTAGGTTGTTGCGAGAGACCGAAGAGCGGATTCCCATGTGATAGAGCTTGCTCTTCTGAGCCCGCAGACAGGATTCGATGTCTCGCAGGCTCTCGCGGTAAGTCAACTGGGCGAATGCCATGCAGAGATATTGTTCGAGACAGGAGAACTCCTTGACCTTGAAGTTGCCGTTGTACCGATCGACGCATTGATGGAAAATATGGAGCGGTAAATGCTCCATCACTTGAGAGAAAACGAGTTTGCCGGTGTACATAGTTTAACCCTCCGCACATTGCTGCGCGAAGATGGCTGAACCTCCGGAAAATTTTCAAGTCGTTAAATGGCATGATGTCACTTTCTCTCAGAATTAACGGGCTATTGCGGCTCATCTACTAATCAACGTTGGGACACTACTGAGA
>JBAYTT010000223.1:0-6426 GCA_041675485.1 Pelobacteraceae bacterium
CAGCCAGGGCGAGGTCGAACTGGACGAGAACGGCAAGGCCCGGCTCATCTCCGGCACGACCCTGGACATCACCGCCCGCACCCGGGCCGAGAGCGAAATCCAGCAGCTGATCAACTACGATTCCCTGACCGGCCTTCCCAATCGCACCCTGCTCCACGACCGTCTCCATATCGCGATTGCGCAGTCCTCCCGGGACAAGCAGCTGGTCGGCGTACTGATGCTTGATCTTGACCGTTTCAAGGACATCAATGAAACCCTGGGTCACCGGGCGGGCGACAAGCTGCTGAAGGCGGTTGCCAAGAGATTGATGGTTTGTATCCGTGACAGCGACACCCTGGCGCGGCTTGGAGGCGACGAATTTGTGGCCATTCTGGCCAGCGTGCACCATGAGGATGGCATCACCACCGTTGCAAAAAAAATCCTCTCCGTGGTCTCCGAACCTTTTTATATCGACGGCACCGAAATCTTCTCGACCTGCAGCATCGGCATCGCCGTGTACCCGATGGACGGCGAGGACAGCCATGCGCTGCTGAAACATGCCGACATGGCCCTGTACCAGGCAAAAAGCGTTGACCGTAATAACTTCCAGTTTTTCTCGCGGGAGATGAACAATGTTGTGCTGGAGCGGATGATGCTGGAAAACTCCATGCGCAAAGGGCTTGAACGGGGTGAGTTTTTCCTCGTGTATCAACCCCAGGTAGATGCGCGCACCGGCAGGATTTTCGGCATGGAGGCCCTGGTGCGCTGGCAGCATCCCGACATCGGCCTGCTGCCGCCGGACAAATTTATCGGCCTTGCTGAAGAGAATGGCCTGATCATTCCACTGGGAGAGTGGGTGTTGCGCTCTGCCTGCCACCAGAACAAAGCCTGGCAGGAGCAGGGATTGCCGCCGGTGCGTGTCGCGGTCAATCTTTCTGCCCGGCAGTTTGGCCAGTATCGTCTTGATGAAGTTGTCGCGGCGACGCTGCTCGAAACAGGTTTGGACCCGGAATGGCTTGAGCTCGAACTGACCGAGAGCTCCATCATGAAAGATGCCGAACAGAGCATCACTCTTTTGAAATTATTCAAGGATATGGGGATCTCGCTGGCAATTGACGATTTCGGCACCGGATATTCCTCGCTTTCGTACCTGAAGAACCTCCCGATCAGCCGCCTTAAAATTGACCGTTCCTTTGTACAGGACATCACCACAAACCCGGACGATGCCGCAATTGCCCGGATCATCATCGACATCGCCCACTCTCTCAACCTGAATGTCATTGCCGAGGGCGTTGAAACGCGCGCCCAGATGCAGTTCCTCTCCTTCAACAATTGCGTCGAAATGCAGGGGTATCTTTTCAGCCGGCCGGTACGGGCCGAAGAATTTGCCGGGCTGCTCAAAAATGGATTGATGGCGTGACCGATGTTCCCTGCCAACGCTCTCTCTACCTGCCGTCAGAGTGCGAGGTAGTTGCCGTCACCGACCTGACTCCCGGCGAGAAACTGTTCAGGGTGCGGCGAGCGGATGGCGCGCCGCTCGGGCATCTCCCCGGACAATTCGTGCAGGTCTCCCTGCTTGGGTGGGGGGAAGCGCCGATTTCGGTGGCTTCATCGCCGACCCGTGACGGTTTTTTCGAACTCGGCGTGCGCCGTGCGGGGAGCTTAACCGGCGCGATGCACAAGATGGAGCCCGGAGACAGCTTCGGCATCCGTGGCCCTTTCGGCACTCCGTTTGACCTGCCCCGGCTGCGGGGCCAGGATCTGCTGCTGATCTCGGGCGGCTGCGGACTGGCGCCGCTCCGCTCGTTGATCCAGTATTGCGAGGACCGGCCAGCCGAGTTTGGCCATATCTCGATCCTCTACGGCGCAAAAAGCCCGGCGGACAGGCTCTTCAAGGAAGACCTGGCCGCATGGGAGGCGTCGGCCCGCTTCGCCTGTTCCATGACGGTGGACAACACTCCCGGAGGCGACTGCTACAGCGGCAACGTCGGCCTGATTACCGCCCTGATCCCCCCCCTTGCGTTTGTTCCGGATAAAACCATTGCCGTCGTCGTTGGTCCTCCCGCCATGTACCGGGCCGTTATTGCCGAACTGAAGAAGAAGGGGCTCACGTCCGACCGGATCGTCGTTTCGCTGGAGAGGCAGATGCGCTGCGGGGTCGGCAAATGCGGCCACTGCACGATCGAGCACCTCTACTGCTGCCAGGACGGCCCGGTTTTCCGGCTTGATGAAATTGAAAACCTGCGGGGGGCGCTCTGATGCGTGGCATGAAGCGGACCCTCACCGTCTGCCCGTACTGCGGGACCGGCTGCACCTTCTACCTTGTCAGCGACAACGGGCGTCTGGTAGGGTTGGAGCCGAGCACGACCCACCCGGTCAGCCGCGGAGGACTCTGCGTCAAGGGGTGGAACGCCTTCGCCTTTGTCCATCATCCCGACCGCCTCACCACGCCGCTGATACGGCGGGACGGTGTACTGCAGCCGGCCAGTTGGGACGAAGCGCTGGACCTGGTGGTCGAGAAACTGCGGGACATTCAGAAAAGGCACGGGGCCGATGCGGTCATGTTCGCCTCCTCGGCCAAGGCGACCAATGAGGAAAATTACCTGCTGATGAAGCTGGCCCGCGCGGTGTTCGGCACCAACAACATCGACCACTGCGCCCGCCTCTGCCACTCCTCCACCGTGACCGGTCTGGCCGAAACGCTCGGCTCCGGTGCGATGACCAACTCCATCTCCTGTTTCGACCAGGCCGACGCCATTCTCGTCATCGGCTCAAATACCACAGAACAGCACCCCTTGATCGGCAGCCGCATCCTGAATGCCGTCCGGAACGGGACCCGTCTGATCGTGGCCGACAACCGCCGCATCCGCCTTGCCCGTCATGCCGACCTGCACCTGCGCCACAAAAACGGCAGCGACGTTGCCCTGCTGAACGGCATCATGCACGTCATCATTGCCGAAGGGCTCGAAGACCGCACTTTTATTGCGACCCGCACCGAAAATTTTGCCGCGCTGGCCGAAGCGGTGGCCGACTGGTCTCCGGAGAGAACCGCCGCTGCCACCGGCCTCGAAGCCGGTGAAATCATCGCGGCAGCGCGTCTGTTCGCCGCTGCGGAGCGGGGCATGATCGTCTACTCGATGGGGATCACCCAGCACAGCCATGGCGTTGACAACGTCCGCTGCGTCGCCGCCCTGGCGCTGCTGACCGGCAATGTGGGGCGTCCCGGCACCGGCGTCAATCCGCTGCGCGGCCAGAACAACGTCCAGGGTGGCTGCGACATGGGGGCTCTCCCCGACGTGTACAGCGGCTATCAGAAGGTGTCCGATCCGCTGATGCGGGAAAAATTCGTCGGCAGTTGGGGCGTGGCTGATCTCCCGGCATCACCGGGCCTTCCGCTGACACGGGCCATGGATGCCGCTTCGGCCGGTCATCTGCAGGCGATGTTCATCATGGGTGAAAACCCGATGCTTTCCGACCCGGACCAGGGGCATGCCCGCAACGTGCTGGAAAATCTGGAACTGCTGGTGGTGCAGGATATCTTCCTGACCGAAACCGCTGCGCTTGCCGACATCGTGCTCCCCGCCGCCTGCTATGCCGAAAAGGAAGGGACCTTCACCAACACCGAGCGCCGCGTCCAGCGTCTGCGCAAGGCGGTGGAGCCGCCGGGGGAAGCCCGCGCCGATTGGGAAATCATCTGCGATCTGGCTGAGCGCGCCGGATATGGCGGGATGCGCTATGCCGGTCCGGGAGAGGTGATGGAGGAGATTGCGCGGCTCACCCCGAGTTACGGCGGCATCTCTTACGACCGTCTCGACCCGCACGGGCTGCAATGGCCCTGCCCCGACCGGGACCACCCCGGCACCCCGGTTCTGCACCTGGAGCGCTTCACCCGAGGTCTCGGGCGCTTCAGCCCGGTTGTGCACCGTCTTCCTGCTGAACTCCCCGATGACCGGTATCCGTTGGTGCTGACCACCGGCCGCAGCTACTTCCACTGGCACACCGGCACTATGACCCGCCGCACCCATCTGCTTGAGCGGGAGGAGCCCTGCTCCTTTATCGAACTGCATCCGGACGATGCCGCCCGCATCGGCGTGCGCAATCGCGACCAGCTGCTGGTAACGAGCCGGCGCGGCGAGGTCCGGACCGAGGCGCGGGTGACGACGATGGTCATCCCCGGCGTGGTATTCATGCCGTTCCATTTTGTTGAGGGGGCGGCCAACGCCCTTACCAACAATGTGCTCGACCCCGAATCGTCCATTCCGGAATTCAAGGTCTGCGCGGTGCGGGTGGAGAAGCTGCCATGAAACTCCTGACTCCCGACATGCTTGATCAGTTTTTTGCCACCATTGCCCAGACGTGGGAGCTGCGCCTGCCGATCCTGCTTCCTGACGGCACCCGCGTCATCGGCTCTCCGGACGACGGTCCGCTTGCCCTGCACGGCGGAGCGGTGTTGAGCAAGCCGACCGCAGCCTTCTTTCCCCAGCAGGGCACGGTCTTCACCGCCGACAATGGTGATCTGCAGGAACCGCCACCCCCGGAGCGGCCGCTCTTCGTGCTCGGCTTTACTCCGCGCGACCTGGCCTGCCTCCGCTTTATCGACCGTTTTTTTGCCGACGGCTTGTGTGACGACATCTACTTCCGTCAGCGCCGGGGAGCGATCGTGGCCGGATTGTCGGGGTACTGCGGCCCGAACGGAGCGCTACTGCCACCGGCCGGCGGTGACTGCGATCTGGAGCTGTTTTGGGAGGGGAGCTTTTGGCTGGTGATTCCGTACAGCGAGGCGGGCAGGGGAATTGTTGCGGAGTTGCCGTCCGCCCCCCGGTCAGCGGGGAAGCTGCTCAAGGAGGCCTCGTCGCGGCCTCCGGATGAGAACGAAAGCCTGATCCAGCGTGCCTCGGACCTCTTGCGGGCCGACCGGGTGCCCGATTCGTTCTGGGAAGAGATCGGCGACCGCTGCATCGCCTGCACCGGCTGCAACCTGGCCTGCCCCACCTGCACCTGCTTTGGCGTGCAGGACTGGCGCTCCGCCAAAAAGGTCGAGCGAAGCCGCATGTGGGATTCCTGCCAGCTGGACGGCTTCATGCGCGAAGCGGGAGGACATAACCCGCTCGGGAGCGAGGCGCTCCGCACCAGGCGGCGCATCCATCACAAGCTTGCCGCCGATCCCCAAAAATGGGGGGAGATCAGCTGTTTCGTCTGCGGGAGATGCGACGCAGTCTGTCCCACCGGCATCGGCATATTTGCCGTGGCGAGGGAGATGGTGGCGCGGTTCGGGTGAAGCTACGGGTGGGGGTGTCCGGGAAATGAATTCCCCGTCGTGTTTGTGATCCTCGTTCAAAAGGAGTATAGTAATCATAGCAGCACAACTCGTACGAGGTAAAAAGGAGACCACTCCAATGGGCATTCAAACTGAGAAGTTTCGTATCCGTCCTGTATCCCACTGTAAAGAGGGATGCAGTAGTTAGCCCGTCGAGATGAAAATTGACGGGCGCACGTAAGAGAGTCCCTGTAGAAATGCAGGGGCTTTTGCTTTGGTGGGGTCGTTGCTAATAATGGGATAAAAGAAGGGGCACTCCCCGGAAGAAGTGCCCCCTTTTATTTGCATATAGTAATTGCCTGGCGGCCTTGAGCGGACACCAGTCCCCTGTCAGCTCAGATTGTTGTAGTCACCGCTGACATACGGCATTGTTGCCGGACGGACTTCATGGTCCAACCCCGGGATCGTTTTGCAGGCATCGCACCGATACTTGTCACCCATGGACGCATAGGTCGGATGCTCGCAATCCCCGCTCCATATCTTGACGTCGCAGGAACCGCCTTTTTCACTGCGAGTTCCGGAAATTGATGTAGTTTTTAACATCTCTGACACCCCCTTTTGAAGTCATTATAGCACATTTGTCATTGGTGCGAGGAGTTGGCAGACAACGATTGTTTCACTCCCCTGACGACCGCCGTGCAATTCTGCCGCGGCCCATGATCAGCATCCCGGCGAGAGCCGCAACACCTCCCAGAATAAGGTTCACCACCAGAAACGCATGCCGTGTGCCGGAATGTTCCAGGGTTCCCCACAAGGTGCCGGCAAGAATACTTCCCAGCGCCTGCCCTGAGACGCGGGCAATGGAGAGGAGCCCCGAAGCGACTGTGGTGGTTCCTTCCGGCGCCTGCGAAAGCACCGCTGCATTGTTTGCCGCCTGAAAGAGCGCCCGTCCGAGGCCTATCCCGACCAGCCCCACGGCAACCGAACCGGTTGTCCCCTGGCCGATTGCCGTCGCACAGAGCACGACACTGCCAAGCCAGCTGATCCGGTCATACCCGACCCTGTCCGATAGCTGGCCACAGCGGGGGCCGGCCACCATCAAGATCACCGGAGGTATGAGCATCATCAGGCCGACCCTGCTCGGCGAAAACCCCGTTGCTTCAAGATAGAACGGCCAGATCAGGTTGGTA
>JBAYTT010000224.1:0-6409 GCA_041675485.1 Pelobacteraceae bacterium
ATAATCCTCGGCAAAAAGGAGATTGTTGCCAGGCTGAGAAAGAACCAGCTGCTGCGGGCTCTGAGAATTGATAAACTGACCCTTGCCGCGCTTGAAGCGACTCTGCGATTATACCGGGACGAACGGGATGCGGTGGCGGAGATACCGACCCTGCGCATGTTGACACTGCAGCCGGCGGCTCTGAAGGCAAAGGCGTCATCCTGGACCCGGCGACTTCGCACAAAAATACCCGCTTCGATCAACCTTTCGGTTGTTGCCGGAAATTCCCAGGTGGGGGGCGGATCCCTGCCGCTGCTGGATCTGCCGACGTACCTTATGGCAGTAGAGGCCGCAGGGTGGTCTCCCCAGAAAATTGATGCTGCCTTCAGGGGGTGCATAACTCCGGTGCTGGGAAGAATCAACAAAGGGCACTACCTGCTCGACCTCCGCACCCTTCAGGATGCCGACTTTCCGGCGCTGGTTGCTGCCATGGGTGTGTTGTCATGAGCAAGAACCTCATCCTCGGCACCGCCGGGCATATCGACCATGGCAAAACCTCGCTGGTCAAGGTGCTGACCGGAGTGGATACGGATCGTCTTCCGGAAGAGAAGTCCCGTGGCATAACGATTGAACTCGGCTTTGCCAGCATGCTGCTGGCCGGGGACATTCAGCTCGGCATTGTCGATGTTCCGGGGCATGAGCGTTTCGTCCGCGCCATGGTGGCCGGTGTCGGCGGCATGGACATGGTCATGCTGGTGATCGCGGCTGATGAAGGGGTGATGCCGCAGACCCGCGAGCACCTCGATATCTGCCGCCTGCTGGGGGTGAAGCAGGGGCTCGTTGTCCTGACCAAGTCCGATCTGGTTGATCCGGAGTGGCTTGCCCTGGTGACCGAGGAGGTGCGTGATTTTGTGGCCGGGAGCTTTCTGGAGGGGGCGCCGATCATTCCGGTGTCGTCCCGCAGCGGCGCCGGGATCGAACGCTTGAAGGAAGAGCTCCGCACGCTGGCGGGGCGGGCCGATCAGAAGCGGAGTGACGGCGCCTTCCGTTTGCCGGTTGACCGGGCGTTCACGGTGGCCGGCTTCGGCACGGTTGTCACCGGTACCCTGCTGTCCGGCCAGGTCAGGGTCGGCGATGAAGTTGAGTTGTTCCCCTCCGGAATCTGCACGAAAATCCGTGGCATCCAGGTTCATGGAGGCAAGGCTGATGTCGGCTGCGCCGGACAGCGTCTCGCCCTTAACCTGCAGGGTGTGGACAATAACCAGTCGCAGCGGGGCGATGTGGTGGCTCCACGTGGGCTGTACCGGGTGACCCGGGCGGTCGATGTGGAGATCAGCTGTTTGAAGTCGGCGCCTCGGCCGCTCAAGCACCGTTCAACCCTCCGCCTCCATTCGGCGACCTACGAAGTCTCGGCGCAGGTTATCCTGCTGGACCGGATGACTCTCGAACCGGGTGAGAGCGCCTTTGCCCAACTACGCCTCGCCACCCCGGTGCTGCTGCTGAACGGCGATCCCTTCGTGCTGCGCAGCTATTCTCCCTCGCAGACAGTCGGCGGCGGAACCATCCTGGATCCGTCTCCGCCCCGCCGGCGTCGCCGCTCGGCTGAGGCGCTTGACCTGCTGGAATCGATGGCGCTGGGCGATGAGCCGGAAATGGTTGAACGCCTTGTGGCGGCGTCGCTGCTCTCCGGGATTTCCTTCCAGGACCTTATCCTGCGCAGCGGATTATCGGCAAAACGGCTGGATGCGGCGCTTTCCCTGCCGCTCTCTTCGGGACGGGTCATCCAGATGGTGCGCGACCCGCGTATTTTCCTGGGGCGCGACAGCTTCCACAACCTCTGCGAAATCCTGCTTAACAGAATTGAAATCTATCTGGCCAACAACCCTATCAAGGAGGGGATCAGCCGGGAAGAGCTTAAAACCAGGATCCCGGCCCGGAGTGACGGCCGATTCTTCGGCCAATGCCTGCAGTACCTGGAGAATGAGAAGAAAGTTGTGGCGGACCGGGATCAGGTCAGGCTGCCCGGAAGGACGGGGGGCGCAGTTGAGAGCAATGTTGATGTTCAGCAGAAGCTTGAGGAGATGCTGATCGGCGGCGTGGCCGAACCGCCGACGGTGAAGGAGTTGTGCGAACAGCTGGCGCTTCCGGAGAAAACCGTTATCGAGCATCTGAGCCTGCTGGTCCGGCAGGGACGCGCCGTCAAGGTAAAGAATGACCTGTTCTACGCCCCCGCCCCGCTGCAGGTGATCTCGGAGACCATGGTCGAGTATCTCCGCGAAAAGGGGGAGATAACCCCGGCAGAATTCAGGGAGATAACAGGGCTGTCCCGGAAATTCATGATCCCGGTTCTGGAATATTTCGATTCACTGAGGATAACGGTACGGGCCGGCGACAAGCGTTTTTTGCGGAGGAAGTAAGCAAAGTTGGCCTAACGATAACGCGACATCAGACTACGGTTCAAACTTCATTCATCGCCCCGGTGCGGTACCCCTGCAGATCAAGCGCTACATAGGTAAAGCCGGCTGCCTTCACCAATCTGACTACCTCATCTCGGAACGGTCCGGTTGCGCGGTCAAACTCAAGTTCACCCAGTTCGATCCGTGCCACGCTACCGTGATAGCGCACCCGCAGTGTGCGGAACCCGAGCCCTCGCAACGCTTCTTCGGCTGTGCCTACCTGATCGACCCGTGCGGGGGTAATGGCGGTGCCATAGGGAAAGCGGCTGGAAAGACAGGCAAAGGCCGGTTTATCCCAGGTCGCCAGCCCCATATCACGCGACAGGTCGCGAATGTCCTGCTTGGTGAAGCCGGCTTCCTCCAGCGGGCTGCGCACCTGCAGCTCTGCCGCTGCCACCTTCCCCGGCCGGTGATCACTTGAATCGTCACAGTTGGTGCCGTCCAGCACATGGACAAGCCCTTCCCGGTCGGCAATTTCCCGCAGCTTGCCGAACAGTTCCTTCTTGCAGTAATAGCAGCGGTTGCGGGGATTGTCGCGAAACTCCGGAATATCCAGCTCTTCCGAAACGATCACCCGGTGCCTGCCGCCGATCCGTTCGGCCAGTTCGCGCGCTTCGTTCAACTCCCGCTCAGGATAGGTCTTCGACGTTGCCGTAACCGCCAGCGCCCGCTTCCCCAGCACGTCAGCCGCAACGGCAAAGAGCAGTGTCGAATCGACACCGCCGGAAAAACCGATCACGCAGCCACCCATGTCGCTCAGAATCGTACGGAGTTTCACAGTTTTATCGTGAAGCGCTGTACCCATACAAGTTACTCCAGTGCTTTAATTTACAGCATGTAATCAGTTGAAAGAAAATGTGATTTACGGTCACGCACGATATTGGTGATGATTTCCCGGTTCGCTTCTGTTTCGCGCGCCGCCACCACGATTCTGATTGAAAAAACCCGCAGGGCATCAGTAACCGACTGGGTTCCGTCGGCTGAGTTTTTGCGACCGTTGAATGGAAAGCTGTCCGGACTGCGTTGGCATTGGCTGTTGATGTTGATGCGGCAGACCTGGTTGACCAGCGCATCAATCAGCTGGGCCAGAAGATCGGTATCCTGCCCGAAGATGCTGGCCTGCTGGCCGTAATTTGACGCCACGACATATTCAATCGGTTCACGAATGTCGTCAAACGGCACCACTGGAATGACCGGCCCGAACTGTTCTTCGCTATAAACCCTCATGGCAGCGGTAACCGGATAGAGCAGTGCCGGATAAAAGAACGAGCCGCTGTTGGCGCCGCCTCCGGGATTCTCGATCCGGGCGCCAAGAGCCTGGGCATCACCGACCAATCCTGCCAGGTACGCCGGCTTTTCCGGCTCCGGCAGCGGCGTAATGGTAACATCCTGCTCCCACGGCATACCGCATGTCAAAGCGCTGATCTCTGTCGACATCCGTTGCAAAAATTCGTCAACGATCGAACGGTGAACAAACATGATCTTTAACGCGGTACAGCGTTGACCGTTGTAGGTCAGGCTCCCCCGAATGCATTCGGAGACGGCCAGTTCAAGGTCGGCATCCGGCAGGATGACCGCCGGATTCTTGGCATCCAGACCGAGCACGCAGCGAAGACGGTGAGGACGGGGATGAAACGCGCGCAGTGCGTCGGCTACCCGGTGGGTGCCGATAAAGCCGAGAACATCCACCTTTCCGGAGGCCATCAGCGGCGGCACCACCGCTTCGCCATCGCCGTAAACCGTATTGACAACACCGGCTGGAAACGAATCACGAAAAGCCTCCAGCAGCGGTTGAAAGATCAGGACCCCGAACCGGGGCGGTTTCAGCAGGATGGTGTTGCCCATCACCAGCGCCGGAATAAGGGTGGTAAAGGTTTCGTAGAGCGGGAAATTATAGGGCCCCATGCAGAGCACGACCCCCAGCGGAGCGCGGCGGATCTGCCCGATGATTCCCTGCTGGATGACAAAGCGTGAAGACGCCCGATCCAGCTCCTTCAGTGCTTCGAGCGTTTCGCGGATATAGGTCACGGTCCGATCAAACTCACCCTCCGCTTCCTGCAGCGATTTGCCGATCTCCCACATAAGGAGCGCAACAATATCCTGACGTTTCAGCATCATGGCAGCGGAAAAACGCTGCACAGACTTGATCCGCTCACCGACCGACATCGTCGGCCATGCGCCGCGACCGTTCGAATAGGCCCGTACCGCAACTTCCAGCGTCTCCAGGGCAGCGGCTTCAGTCAGCAGCGGCGCTGTCCCGAGCAGTTTCTGCTGGTTGCCATTGGCAGTGCGTATCCAGACAGGAGAGAGCACCTCCTGCGCCGGCCCCTCCCAGCGACGCAGCTCTCCATCGATCAGGTAGCTATCCTGCCTGATCGGCTGTTCAATGCGAAATTGTTCGGGAATCTGTTGATCTTCAGGAAAGAGTGCTTCAATAGCAGGTATCATAAGGAGAGCTTTCATAGGTTTTGATTGAGCGGCCAGAGCCCTGAGCCAAAAAAAATGGCCTGCGAACATATCGCAAGCCATTACCTTTAATTGGTGCGAAACCGGTTTAACGCTAACTGCGTAACCATCTGAAACATATTACTTATATTATTTTAAACAAATTCCGGAAACGAATAAACGTAATCAATCGTCAATTCAGCCGCATTCCATTTCTGAATAGATATCATACATAAAGCCGTTCAGGCAATGTCAAAAGAGCTTCAACTCAACGACACACCTCTGCATTGAAGAGCCGTGCCCATTGGTCACGGCTCTTTTTTTGCGTTTTTTTCCCTTAGTTGATTTCAGACCGGAGAGCAGTATACTTGGCAACATGCCCATCAGAAATTCTGCAGTTCCGCGAGGTGTCAGATGTTCAAATTGCATGGCAGGCGAAGTATCTCAACACTCTGCATCCTGTTCGCTCTTACCACGCTTTCCGCCTGCAGCAGCAGCGGTGACAATCCTCTTCCCGTAAGTCAGCCCGTTCTGTCAGCCAAACTGGTCAAACCTGCCGATAGCGGCGCACTGGAGCGCTGGCTCAAGGCAGAACTGGTGAAAAGCTACCAGTACCGGGATGTCCGCTACTATTATGCGACCATGAGTTCCGTCAACACTACGGGAGGAACGACAGGTGTTCCGACCTATGGCTCCACAACAGGTACCCCCCCCGCTCCCCAGACATCCGGAAGTGGTACGGCCGACTCCTACTCCAGTACCAATGTACAGGAACAGGGGGTTGACGAGGGGGATCTGGTGAAGAACGACGGCAGCTATATCTACCTTGCCCGGGGAAGCCGCTTTCTGATTCTTAAGGGACAACCTGCCGAGCAGGCAGCGGTTATCAGCGATATTGATCTCCGGGAAACTATCAGCGAACTGCACCTGGCCGGCACCAGGGTTTCCATCATCACCGCTCCATACAGCGCGGGTATCGTGGCTCCGGCCACATCTCCGCCAATCGGTGCATCAGGCGGGACCGGAGCGGCTCCTGCCGCGGGAAAGAGTACTGCGTTGGCCGGCGTAATGATGCCCGGCGTTGCCACAACCAAAGTCTACAACTATGACGTTTCCACTCCGAACGCCCCGGCATTATTGTCCCGGTTCGAATTCCCCGGCTTTCTTCAGGGGAGCAGGAGGATCAACAACACCATCTACCTGATCACCAACCATCACATCGACCTCCCCTCCCCGGTTTCCGCCTGGGATTATATGCCGTCCGACACCTTCAGCATGGAATTCTATAACCAGGCCAGCGCGATGGCATCGGCGGAAAACCTGCGACGCATCGACGCCCTGACTCTTGCTGAGATGATTCCATCCTACAGCCGGACCATCTATTCCGGCGGGGTAGCGGGAGCGACCAGCGTCTCTCCCGTGGTGGCAAGCAGTGACATCTATATCCCGGAGTCAGGAAACGGGTCCGACCTCTCTCTGGTCATTGCCATGGACAGTGCCGCAGCTGACCCGGTAGTGACCAGCAGCGG
>JBAYTT010000225.1:0-6284 GCA_041675485.1 Pelobacteraceae bacterium
CAGGACGCAGCCGAAGCAGTGGAAAAAGGGGACCGGGATGCAGAGGCGGTCTGATGGCGTCAGTTTCATGCATTCGCCGATGTTGAAGCCGTTGTTGACGATGTTGTAGTGGGTGAGCATGACCCCTTTGGGGAAGCCGGTGGTGCCGGAGGTGTACTGCATGTTGATGGTTTCATGGCAGTCGAGCGTTGCTTCTATTGCCGTGAGCACCGCGTCGGAGACATCCCTGCCGAGGGCGATATGCTGTCGAAGTTAATCATACCGGCAGGGGTATCCGTGCCGATGAAGATGACGTTTTTCAGGAACGGGAGCTTGGAACAGTCCAGTGTGCCAGGTTGCGATGACGCCAGTTCAGGGACGACGCCGGCTAGGGTTTCAACGTAGTTGGTATCCTTGAAGGAGCCGACCATGAAGAGCGAGGTGGAGTCGGACTGCCCCAGGATGTATTCGAGTTCAGCCGATTTGTAGCTGGTGTTGACGGTGACGAGGATCGCGCCGATTTTGGCGGAGGCGAACTGCAGCAGTACCCATTCGGGGACGTTGTAGGCCCAGATAGCAATGTTGTCCCCTTTTTTGATGCCGAGACGCAAGAGCCCCTTGGCAATCTGGCGGCAGGTGTCGTTGAACTGTTTGTAGGTAAGGCGCAGATTTCGTTCCGGGTAGACCAGCGCTTCGTTGTCAGGGTAGCGTCGGGCCATGTCGTCCAGAAGGGAGCCGACGGTAAAGGTGATTTGCTTGGACATGATATACCTCCAAAATATGAATTTTCGACCTTACGCTTAAATTATTACAACCGGATCGCAACAGCAATCAGACCTTTTTTCAGCTTCAAGATTACTTCACGATTTCTCAAGATTTTAAGATCAAAATCCGGGTAATCGTGAGGTAATCATGAGGCTAAAAGCTTCAGGGTGTTCATGCTTGTCAAATTTAAATCTGTTTATCGTACCCATATCCAGCGTGAAGTGGGATCACCAGCCAGCAGGAAACTTCTGATCGGCAGTTTCACCAAGTTTCTGTTTCAACTCGGCCAATCCCGGCCGGGCGTACTCCAGATGCCCTTCCCTGGCGGTTCTGCCGTTCATGATCGCTTCCGAGCGGAGCCGTCTGCCAACCGTCTTTTCCAGCTGCGTGCCGAGCGCCAGCACCCGGTCCACATCCCAGCCATGCCCGATTCCCATCTCATCGATCTGCACCAGCGTATCTTCCAGCGTCACCAGACCGACGTAGCGGGGATCACGGTAATAGTAATCACCGGTCCCCTTGACCGGGCAATCGTCCATGAAATTGGCGGGCTGGCCGCCCAATCCTCCGAGTGTTGCCTCGAAGTGCGTGATGCCGGCCTGCAGCGCCGCAAGGACCGAGGCGGAAGCGATCCGCTTGGTTTCATGGAAATGGGCGATATGCAGTTCCGGATCGGGGAGTGCATCGAGAATCATCGAAAAATAGCGGTACACGTCCGGAGCCGAGGCGCTGCCGTCGTGATCGGCATGTTCAACATCGTGGGCGCCGATGTTCAGCCAGCGCCGGGTGAACTCCACCGCATCCCGCATGTCGGTTGCGCCGCCGATCGGACTGCCCCAGATCGTACTGACCGTGCCGCACATCTTCATGCCGGCGTCGTTGCATTTTTTTATGGAGCGCTCCGCCTCCCGCCAGTACTGGGGAAGCGTGCACCCCGAGTTGGCAAAGTGGTGCCGCTCTTCGGTGGAAACCATCATCAGGAGCCGGTCGGGGCCCACCCCCTGCCGGTGCAGTTCGATGGCGCGATCCACCGCCGACTCGCGGATCGTGATCGCGGTCAGGCAGATGTCATCATGGTTGATGCCGCGTTTGGCGCAGCGCTTCCTGAAGTCGTCACCCCTCAGATGGGCAAGAAGCAGTTCCGCATCTCGGAACTGCGGCATCAGGTGCGGATTGCCCAGGTTGGTCACTTCGATGTTGCGACACCCGGCAAAGATCAGCTCTTCCAGATAATAGATTTTAGCCGCAGTCGATATAAACTTTTCCTCGTGCTGGAAACCGTCCCGCACCGTGATGTCACCGACCGTAACCTTCTTCGGCATGCGGGGGAATATTTTCCAGTAATCATGTTCAGTCATCGGCAAAAATCTCCTTCGCTGCGTCAGTTAAATGTCGGTCTTTGCTTCCTTTTCGATCTTCGGGCCGAGTGCCCGTGCGACCTTGGAACCGGACAGGCGGCCGAGATAGCTCGATATATAGAGGCCGGCCGCGACCAGTTCGGTCAGATCTACGCCGGTTTCAATCCCCATCCCGTTCAACATGCAGAGCAGATCCTCGCTGGCAACGTTTCCGGCGGCCCCTTTGGCGTAGGGGCACCCCCCCAGACCGGCCACGGAACTGTCCACCACCGAGATTCCCAGTTCAAGCACCGCCAGGATATTGGCCAGCGCCTGTCCGTAGGTATCGTGAAAATGAACCGCCAGACGGTAGCGCGGCACCACCTCCATGACTTTTTTCACCATGGCCTGGGCTTTGGCGGGCGTGGCAAAACCGATGGTATCGCCGAGCGAGATCTCATAGCACCCCATCTCCAGCAGGCGCTGGGAAACCCACGCCACCTTTTCCACGGGCACATCCCCCTGGTACGGACAGCCGAGGACACAGGAAACGTAGCCGCGCACCTTGATGTTGCGCTGTCGGGCGGCTGCCATCACCGGGGTGAACCGCTCCAGGCTTTCGGCAATCGAACAGTTGATATTGTGCTGGGAAAACG
This sequence comes from Pelobacteraceae bacterium, assembly GCA_041675485.1. GTDB lineage: Bacteria > Desulfobacterota > Desulfuromonadia > Geobacterales > Pseudopelobacteraceae > JACRCG01. The sequence goes on from JBAYTT010000225.1 coordinate 2,738, forward strand.
CTTCGGACGCGGCGCCGAACACGGCAATCTCCTCTGCTCCGGCCGCAACGGCTGCCTCGAACCCCTGCATTCCCGGCACCAGCACCGGATAACTGACACCAGGCTTGCGGGTAATGCCGAGCATGACCTGGGCATTGTCCGCCATCTGCGGCACCCATTTCGGCGAGACGAAACTGGTCGATTCGATCACACTGAGGCCGGTCGCCGAAAGCCGGTTGATCAGCTCTATTTTCACCTCGGTCGGAACGATGGTTGCTTCGTTCTGCAGGCCGTCCCGGGGACCGACTTCCACCATTTTTACCCGTTTTGGAACTCTCATGGCTGCGCCGCTTCGACTTCAGCAGTGAAATCAAGAAGTTCAGCCCCCTCATTGACTACGGCTCCGACCGGATAATTGAATTCGGCGACGCTCCCGTCGCACGGCGCACAAATGGTGTGTTCCATCTTCATCGCCTCCATGATCAGGAGCGGCGTACCCCGGCCGATTCTTACCCCGCTCTCAACCATGATCGCCACAATTTTACCCGGCATCGGGGCGGTCAGCCGGCCCGCGGCCGCTTCATCCTGGTCGCCGACGGCATGCGGGGAGTGGATCATGAGCTGGTGGCTTTTCCCCTGGTCAAGCACCGTAAGTACGGCTCCGTTCCGGATGACCGTCGCCTTTATGCGGGTTCCGGCCAGGTCCGCCAGCAGGACTCCCGCGGCATCACGCTCTCCCCGGACAAGCAGCTCGCCGCCGGGAAGATCGAACAGGAAACCGTTCGGACGGTAATGGGCGACGACCGTGGCCACCTGTTCGGCATCGATGAAATGAAGATAGTGATAGTTGTCGGAATTGAGCCGCCACCCTCCGGAACCGTGCCAGGGAGAATGGGGGTCGTGCGACGATTTCGCCCGGTATTCCGCTTCGGCGGAGCGGGTCAGCATCTGATCGAGCGCCGCCAGCGCCAGGGTGCGGTCCGATGCGGGAGTAGTCTCCGGGAAAAGGGCGTCCCGGCAGCGATCAATGAAACCGGTATCGATTTCTCCCGCGGCAAAGGCCTGGTGAGCGACGACATTGCCAAGGAAACCGGTATTTGTCGTCACTCCGACGACCTGGAATTCGGCGAGCGCACTCCTCATGCGACGAATGGCGGCAGCCCGGTCCACATCCCAGACAATCAGCTTGGCAATCATCGGGTCGTAATTGATGCTGACCTCATCCCCCTGACGCACCCCCGAGTCGATCCGGACATGGGCGCTCTCATGCGGCGTCCGCACATGGTGCAGCGTGCCGATGGAGGGGAGAAAATCGCGTGCCGGGTCCTCGGCGTAGATGCGGGCCTCAATGGCATGGCCGCTGATGACAAGCTGTTCCTGACCGAGCGGCATCGCCTCTCCGGATGCAACACGCAGCTGCCACTCCACCAGGTCAAGGCCGCTGATCATTTCGGTTACCGGATGCTCCACCTGCAAACGGGTATTCATCTCCATGAAGTAGAAGGAGCCATCCTCGTCAAGCAGGAATTCAACCGTTCCGGCGCCGACATAGCCGATCGCACGGGCGGCAGCGACAGCAGCCTCCCCCATCTTCTTGCGCAGCGCGGGAGTCATGCCGAAGGCCGGGGCTTCCTCGATAACCTTCTGATGGCGGCGCTGGATCGAACAGTCACGCTCGAAGATATGCAGGGCATTGCCGTGGCTGTCGGCAAATACCTGGATTTCGATATGACGCGGCTTGGTAAGGTAGCGCTCCAGCAGAACGTGATCGTCGCCAAAGCTGGACATCGCCTCACGGCGGGCCCCGGCCAGCGCGTCGGAAAAATCGGCACTGCGGGCCACAACGCGCATCCCCTTGCCGCCGCCGCCGGCACTGGCCTTGATCAGCAACGGATACCCGATCCGGTCAGCTTCTGCCTGCAGGAAATCCCCCCCCTGCTCCTGACCGTGATAGCCGGGAACGAGCGGCACCCCGGCAGCACCCATGATCTCTTTGGCGGCGCTCTTCGAACCCATGGCGCGGATCGCACCGACCGGGGGGCCGATAAAAACTATGCCCGCTCCGGCACACGCTTCGGCAAAGGCGGCATTCTCGGAAAGAAACCCGTAGCCGGGGTGGACCGCTTTTGCACCGCTCCGCTGTGCCACATCAAGAATTTTCTCAGCGATCAGGTAACTTTCACGGGCCGGCGCCGGTCCGATATGGTGGGCTTCATCGGCCAGCGAGACATGGAGGGAACTCGCATCGGCGTCGGAATAAACCGCCACGGTGCGGATACCGAGCCGCTGGGCGGTGCGAATGACGCGGCATGCTATTTCACCGCGGTTGGCGATCAGAATTGTATCGAACATAGGGCTCCATTCTCTTATCAGTTATTTACTTCACCCATGACGGTTTGCGTTTTTCGAGAAAAGCGGACAACCCTTCCCTCCCCTCCCGTGACGAGCGCTGGTCTGCAATCCTGCCGGCGGTATCGGCAATCAGGGCATCATCCACGTGACGACCGGCAACCGCGGCAACCAGATTTTTGGCGCCCGCCATGGCTGCGGGACTGTTTGCGAGGAGCTGGGATACCATACGCTCCGCCGTTGCCGCCAGTTCGTGTTCATCGGCAACGACCTGGTGAACCAGCCCGAGCAGGAGAGCATCACCGGCATCAAAGGATTCGGCGCTCAGGAAATAACGGCGTGACGCGCGAGAACCGATGGCGGCAATCACGTAGGGAGATATGACCGCCGGAAAAAGGCCCAGCTTGACTTCGGAAAGGCAGAACGTCGCACGGGCGGTGGCAATGGCGATATCGCAACAGGCGACCAGGCCGACGCCGCCACCATAGGCAGCCCCCTGAACCAGTGCGATTGTCGGCTTTGAAAGCGTATCGAGGGTGTGCATCAGCTCCGCCAAATTTTCGGCATCAGCCAGGTTCTGCTCACGGGAATAGTCGGCCATGCGCCGCATCCAGTTCAGATCCGCTCCGGCCGAAAAGCTTTTGCCGTTGGCAGCCAGGACCACGACCCGGACATCGGGGTCTTCGTCAAGTTCCCGCAATGCATCGGTAAGATCGGAGATCAGACGGTCGTCGAAGGCGTTATGCAGTTCGGGGCGGTTCATGGTCAGGGTGGCCCGGCCACGACTGTCGATATGGGTAATAATTGTCTGTTCGCTCATGGGTGTCACATCCTGAAAATGCCGAATTCTGTTTTCTCCGCAGGCGCATTGAGCGCTGCCGATATCCCCAGGCCAAGCGTCATCCGGGTTTCGGCCGGATCGATGATGCCGTCGTCCCACAAACGCGCACTGGCATAATAGGGGTGCCCCTGAGTCTCGTACTGCTCGCGGATCGGCGTTTTGAAAGCGTTCTCTTCGTCTGCGCTCCAGCTCTCGCCACGCAACTCCAGGCCGTCGCGCTTCACCTGTGCCAGCACGCTGGCGGCCTGCTCCCCTCCCATCACCGAAATGCGGGCGTTCGGCCACATCCAGAGAAAACGGGGACTGTAGGCCCGTCCGCACATGCCGTAGTTGCCGGCGCCGAAACTGCCGCCGATGATCACGGTGAATTTTGGCACC
>JBAYTT010000226.1:0-6224 GCA_041675485.1 Pelobacteraceae bacterium
CGCGGAAAAATTCCCGACCATGACGTTTGTTTCGACCAAGGTAGCAGGCGGTGCGGACAATCTGAAAGTAACCGGAAATCTTACCATGAAAGGGGTAACCAAAGAGGTTACTCTGATTGTCGCGGATCCTAAAAGCCTGCAGGACGTTGCCAAACGGGAAGCCTTGGCCACCGCGACGGTTAATCGCCAGGATTTCGGAGTCAGCGGGGGGGCTGTAGTCGGCGATGACGTTTTGATTACAATCAAAACGGAGTTAGTCAAACAGTAGAGCTAAAGGCCCGCGGATTCTTCCGCGGGCCTTTTTGTATGACGCTTCAGGTAATGCCAGATTCGATACGTTGAAGTTCAACGCTTAAAAACCAAATAACAGCACCGACCGGATTTGCTCGATTGGCGGGTACCTTCGGATTCACAGCAGACTCTGAACCCGGTATTAGGTGCTCTAATGGTTGAAAGCAGCGGTCAGATTACAGAACAATGCGATGTCGTCGTGATCGGAGCCGGTGCCGGTGGATTGACGGCAGCGGCCCTGCTTGCGCAGGCTGGCCTGAAAACGGTACTCTTCGAGTCTGATTCGCATGTGGGCGGATATCTGGCTGGCTTTCAGCGGAGCGGATATCACTTTAACACCTCGGTCGAGTGGCTCAACCAGTGTGCCCCCGGTGGTTTTGTCCATAACATTTTTCGCCATCTCGGCGACGAATTTCCCGAATGCCCACCAATGAGAAATATCCGTCGCTTCAAAAGCGATTCCTTTGATTATCTGCTCAGTTCCAATCCTGTCGAGTTGCGCGATGCATTGATCAGAGATTTTCCCGGTGATGAAGCCGGTATCCGCGCTTTCTTCCGGGATGCCGTTCGTCTCGGGGAGAGGTTGCGTTTGCTTGATTCGAACGTTGCAGGGCAGGATACTATGGCCTGGCATGAGAAGGTGCGCTATGGATTTCGGATGCTCTTCTGGTCGCTGCCGATCATCCGTTATGTGCGCACCCCCATTGACAAGGGACTGCGTCGCTATTTCAGGTGTGGTACGCAAAAGGTCTTTAACAGCCAGGAATCGCTGATTGCGGTCATGGTTTCAATCGCCTGGGCCTCTTCCGGAAACATCCAGTCCAGCCCTCGCGGGGGAAGCCAGGCTCTCGCCACATGGCTTCATGACCGTATCATCAATGCCGGTTCGAGGGTGGTGCTCAACCAGCGGGTCGAGCGCGTGCTGCTTGATGACCGGCAACAGGCCTGCGGTGTAGCGCTGAGCGGCGGCGGTCGGGTCATTGCCCGCTTTGTCATCGCAGCCTGTGATCTGCAGACCCTGTATGAAAAAATGCTTCCTGTCGGTGCCATCTCGGTGCGACTGCTCAAAAGTCTCCGCAATGCAGATCTCTATCATTCCTATTTCAGCATTTTTCTCGGCCTTTCGTGCAGCCCATCCTCCCTGGGGTTTGGAGAGGAGACCGTGAATCTGACCCGCTCCGACGTGACGAGGGGTGAACATAGTGGCGGCAATCCACAACTCACCCTTATTACCGTTAATGCGCCATCATTGCGTGATCCCTCTCTTGCTCCCCCTGGCAAGGGAACGCTGACGATCCATTGTCCCGCCTGTTTCGATGATGCCGAACAGTGGCATACCGGCGCCGGAGTGGAGCGGGGTGAAGCGTACCGGCTTTACAAGGAGGCCTTTGCCAACATCCTTCTTGACCGTGTCGAAGCAAGCATTGCTCCCGGTCTCCGTCAGTATATCGAAATAATGGAGATCGCGACACCTGTGACGTACTGGCGCTATACTGGCAACACCAAAGGATCAATTTCCGGTGCCAAGCCGACCGGAAAAAATATTCGCGCCGGGGTCGCCCATTTCCAGACTCCGGTGCGTAATCTTTTGGTTGGGGGCCATTGCGGTGAATATGGCGGCGGCGTGCCGATGGCGGTCAAGGCGGGGACAAACGCCAGCCTCATCGTCTTGAAAACGCTGGTTCCGACAGCCTATCGACGATTAAGGGAAGTCCTTGATGGTACTGCCGGTTAGGAAAATTATCTGTAGTATGAGATGCCGATGAGAAATTTACTTGAATTGAGTGGCTCATTCGGCGAAGCGGTATTGAGGTTCGAGATGTGGTGAAAACGGTATTCACCATTGAATGCCAGGTCTTTCTTGATGAAATGCTGAATCCCTCCGCCAAATTGATAGGTGCCGTTGAGCTTGCTCCCCATGGTCGGCAAGCCAAGATCGACGTAGACAATTCCTCCGCCCCAATACAGGAATGGAGTAAACGTATCGGCTCCCGTAAATTTCCAGCTCCCCAGTATCGTTGCTCCCACCATGGAGCGCCCGCCACGATCAATCGCAAGATGGTACGGCAGCTCCAATAGCACTTCATGACGGCCCTGATACCATTTGCCCTTACCGACTTCATCGGAAAGAAAATGACCGTAACGGAGATTTACGTCAAAGGTCTGCACCTGGGTCCGGGTTTCACCATATCCCACCATGGATGTGCCGTAGCCGCCGAGCAGTGCAAACTCACCCGGTGATGAAGTGACGGTGTTGTTTTCTGCAGCGTGGACAACAGATGTCGAAACAATCGCACAGATGATGATCCTGACTATAGCCAATTTTATCCGCATGTATGTCATAGTTGCCCTGTCACCGCCTGAGTATATGATGCAATTTACCGTATCGGTCTATCACTCAAATCCCTGACGGTCAAGAATGAGATCAAATGCTGCAAGTGAAGACTTTGGCATATTTTGGAGTGTAAAACATTCTTGTCTGCATTATACTGCCGCACCATATCAATCACTGAGGCCTCTCCATTGAACCCACCCAAAAAAATACTCTTCGTTCACCCGCTTGGTGAAAACTGGATGCCTGGCGAACAAAATGTTGCCAGGGTTGTAAATATCATGGCGCCCCTGGGTCTCCTCTCGCTGGCTGCCTGGCTGGACAGGCAGGGGCATCAGACTGCGGTCCACGATTGTTATGCGTTTCCGGGGGATGACGATAAGATTTACAAGTATCTGCAAGAAGAGCGGCCTGACTTTATCGGCTTCTCGACGACAACTTCCAGCTTTTTGGACGGCATTCGCCTGGCAACAAAAGCCAAAGAAGTGTTGCCCTCCGTACAGGTCGTGTTTGGAGGTGTCCATATTTCAGCGTTGCGTGATCAGCTTCTCCATGACTATCCGGTTATTGATTTTGGAGTAGTCGGTGAAGGCGAAGAAATTATGCAGGAGTTGATCGAGTCGAATGGAGATGGCCTGGATGGTATTGAAGGGCTGATCTTTCGCAATCAGGGCACAGTGGTTTTTAACGGCTTTCGCAAGAAGCTGATCGAGATGGACACACTCCCTTTCCCATCATACGAGAAATTGCACGGGTTTCCCGACAGCTACTGCCTGCCGATTTTCAGTTATCCCAAAGCGCCCAACACCACCGTCATTACAAGCAGGGGGTGTCCCTATACCTGCTCATATTGCGACCGTTCGGTCTTTCAGCGCACCTACCGCTACAATTCGCCGCAGTATATGATGGACTATCTTACCCATCTCCAGAAAAGCTTCAATATCAAGCATGTAAATATCTACGACGACACCTTCACACTGCATCGTCAGCGGGTAATGGAATTCTGTGAGCTCAAGATACAGTCCGGCTTGAAGATGACTTTTAATTGCGCTGCCCGCACCGAACAGCTTGATAGCGGCATGCTTGAAGTGCTGAAAAAGGCCGGCTGCTGGATGATCAGTCTCGGCATCGAAACGGGCGATCCCGAACTGCTGAAAAAACATCGCTCGTATTTACCGAACAAGGAGATGGACAACCCGCTTGAAAATATCCGCGAGACCGTTCATCTCATCAAAAAAGCGGGAATACGTGTTAAAGGGTTGTTCATGCTGGGGTTGCCGGGAGAAACCGAAGAGAGCATCAAAAATAGCATGGAGTATGTGTACAGCCTGCCGCTTGATGAGTTCAATCTTTCGAAGCTGACCCCTTTTCCCGGGGCACCCATGTACAGCGATATTCAGGATTACGGCACATTTGATGAGCATTGGGGGCTCATGAACGCGGCCAATTTCACCTTTGTTCCCACGGGGTTTACGAAAGAGTTGCTGGAGGAGAGGCATCTTGAATTTTATCGCAGGTATTTTTCACGGCCGAAGGTGTTGTGGAATTACGTGACCATGATATGGATATCGCCCGACAGCTGGCGACGTTTTTGGAAGGATTTGCCGACGTTTATGCGTTTTACGAAAAAAGCTGAAAAAAAGTGAAGTGAACGCTCGCGATACCCTTCACTTTCTGAAGGGTAGTTATGCTTCCTGCGTCACCGTTGGATAGCGATGCCCTCCGGAATGGGATCCCCTTACCAGGTCCACGGATTCATCTTTCAGTGCTGCGTCTATGACGGCATCGCAGACATCCTCTACAAAATAGGCGCCGTAGCGGGTAAGGCGTATTGAGTCGGCATCCTGCGTGATGCAGTCGAATTCAGTCAGTTTTGTAAGTAGAGGTCCGAAAACTTCGACCGCACTTTCACCGTACATCCCCTTGAACTGTTTTGTATCCAGTCCACTCTTGAGTTGCAACTCCAGCATGAGCGTCCGGTACATCCGCTCTCTTTTCGTAAGAGGAATATATCTGCCAATCGGGAGAATCCCTTTGTCTATCATCCGGTTATAGGTGGATAAATCCTCATGCTTGTCGTAGCAGATCGTTTTTGTATAGGATCTTGAGCGCGAGCCGAAAGCGATAATGGGCATCTCTTTCAGCCAATGGTACCGGTACCCCCACTGCTTATCGTCGCTGAATCTCCCGTTTTGTTCATAACCAAGGCTTTCCATCCATTCCTGTGTTATGTGCACCATCTCAAATAGGATATCATCCGCGACGATAAGATCCGGCCGCGCCTTGTATAATTCGACGACGAGCGGATTGACAATTTCATGCCTGATATATTCAACCGCATTCGGGCGAATTCCTTCGAGTATTTCAAGGTCTTTTCTCACGTTCGCGATAGTCTGACCTGGAAGTCCGGTCATCATGTCAATATTTATGGCCAAGCCATGTTTTTGAGCCAACGTGACAATCTGCTGTATCTGGGCCGGGGTGTTACTCCTGTTGCAATGAATAAGAATATCCGGATCAAAAGTTTGGCAACCGATACTGATTCTGGTAATGCCTATTTCCGCCAGTTCTGCTATCCGTTTTTCACTGCTGAGCGTTAACGGGTGTGCTTCAGAGGTAATGTTGCAATTTTCCGACAATTCGATTGATGATTTGATTTTATCGATTATCAGCTTGAGATCACTGTTCGGGAAAGAGGTTGGCGTTCCCCCCCCGAAGTAGATGCACTTAGCCTTTTTCCCCTCAAAAAAGCCCTGTTCTGAAAAAAGCTCGATCTCTTTCAGCAAATGCTGCAGGTACTCCTGCTGGACATCCTTATCTACTTTAAGAGGGAATGAGTTGCAGAACAGGCATTCGGAAAAGCAGAACGGAAGATGAAAATAGAGCAGTATTTCTTCTTCATCCTTGATGTTTTCTTTCAGTGTCTCAACAAAAGAATCAACCTGTGAGGGTGCCAGCATCTTGAAATGATGGGGAACGAAGAGATCCGGTTGGTTTTTGGTGTAATTGGACGAACCATAGAATAATTCATTTCTGATTTTACTCAGTGTTGCAGTGAGTTCCATATCTAATTATTCCTGTCAGATCGCCGCTATTTAAGATGATGGCTGATTGGTGGTGCAAAGCTTGAAACATCTCTGGCGTGGTCGTTATTTATAAGTCTGAAAGGTTGTTCTGTCAATCAGCATTTTGGCCGGTGTTCGCTCGTCAACCATGAGCGGATACGCGCTCATGGTATTCTTTGATTTAGTGTTACCATGGGTTATTGGTATGACAGCTTTTGATTTTTCCTAAAAATAATGGTACTGAAAATATTGGCTTGCATTTTGTCGATCAATTGTGTAGATAATGATAGAAATAACTCAGTATTACGAGCTTTTTGCGGCTGTGCCCCCGCATCCCCCTCCTCTGAGACATGTGAATTAAATTTTATTTTAACTAAACGGATGTTCGCGTGAAAAAGAAAAAAATGATCATCTCGCAAGAGACGATGGACCTTGACTTTGTACGCAAAGTCGAAGCCCTGTCTGACACCTCGGTGCGTAGTTGTTTCCAGTGCGGCAAATGCTCTGCCGGCTGCCCGATGGCCACCTTCATGGAG
>JBAYTT010000227.1:0-6042 GCA_041675485.1 Pelobacteraceae bacterium
ATCCAGATGATCATCTTCACCGTGATGAGCCTTATCCTTACCATCGGCGGGGTGACCGCGTTGTTGCGAAGAAATATATTTCTTCCGGTCCAGAAATTGCGGAATTATGTGGAATCTTCAGCAAAGATAGACGATGTTCCGGAACCCCCACCCCACTTGCCTCATGATCTTGACATAATAGCCGCGCGTTACTACGACGTAAAAATGCGCGTTACCGGTAAGAGGAAAAATTCTGAAGAGCCGTCCAATGATTTCAATAAAGGGAACTAACACGTTCGGGGATTGCATGGCAGAACGAAGAGAACAGCAGCTGTCGGCAGATAGCAACGAAATCCGGAATAGTGCCGATATGCTTCGACAGGAATTGAACAGGGAAATAAATCGCCTGCACCGGTTTTCCACCCGGGGCATTCTGGCGCTCTCGTTGTTTCTTGTCGTCAGTATTCTTGCCTGGTGGGGTTTTGTATTTCTCCCCGCTCCTGAAACAGTTACCGCGTACCTGGGGACACCACCATCGGCGCGCATTATCAGCATAGCTCTTCTGCTCTATACGTTTTCAGCACTAATCTTAAGTCTTGCCCGGATGACCTCAGGAATTGAACATCGGAGCAGTTTCGGTCATGTTGGTTTTCTGACCGCTTTCTTTCTCTTCTATTATTTTGGTAAATCCCTGCAAGATAATTACTGGGCGGTATTCGGCTCCGGCATAACGATTCTGGGTGTTGAAAGTTACCGGATCTGGACATTCTGCGCTGAAGGCATAGCCAAAAACAGGGAAGATATCGAGTATGTAACCAGGACTGGCAGACCTCCTCCCCAAGAGCCTTAAGCTGGTTTTACCTATTCCACATCACCCACATTTCGCCTGACGCCCATCAAATATGCCACCACAAATTCCTCCAGATTGCCATCCAGGACCGCATCCGGATTGCCGGATTCGACGCCGGTGCGGAGGTCCTTGACCATCTTGTAGGGGTGAAGCACATACGACCGGATCTGGCTTCCCCAGCCGATTTCCTTCTTTTCAGCGGCAATTTCCGATGCCTTGTCCTTGCGCTCCTCAACTTCCCGTTCATACAGTTTGGCACGCAGTACCTTCATCGCGGTGCCCCGGTTCGATATCTGGCTTCGCTCGGACTGACAGGCGACAATAATGCCGGTCGGAATGTGGGTAATACGGACGGCCGAGTCGGTTGTGTTGACGTGCTGACCACCGGCGCCGCCGGAGCGGAAGGTGTCCACCTTCAGGTCGGCATCGCTGATCTTGATGTCGATATCTTCCTCTTCAATTTCAGGAAAGGCGTACATCGAGGCAAAGGAGGTATGCCTGCGGGCATTGCTGTCAAAAGGAGAAATGCGCACCAGGCGGTGAATTCCGGCTTCAGCCCTGAGGTAGCCGTACGCGTACTCACCGTTGACGTTGAAGGTTACCGATTTGAGCCCTGCCTCATCGCCGGCCTGGTATTCGGTGATAACCGTCTTCCACCCCTTTTTTTCGCAGTAGCGCAGATACATGCGCAGGATCATCTCGGCCCAGTCCTGCGACTCGGTTCCTCCAGCTCCCGGATTTATGGTGATGAAACAGGAATTGCGGTCGTGGGGACCGGAAAGCATGCGCTGGAACTCGGCTGCCTCTACCTCCTGAATCAGCCGTGAGGTCATTACGGCGACCTCTGCAAGCGTGTCGTCATCCTGGGCCTCTTCTCCCAGTTCGATCATTACGCGGATATCTTCCGCCTGGCGTACAAGCCCGTCCCACATCTGTACTATCTTTTCCAGCGTCGTCCGTTTCTTGATGATCTCCTGGGACTTCTTGGTGTCATCCCAGAATCCGGGCACGGCCATGATCGATTCGATCTCCATGATCGATTCGCGTTTGGCATCCAGGTCAAAGAGACCCCCGAAGTTTGGCGATCCGTTCTTCACAATCCTTCACTTTTGCTATTTCTTCACGGTACATGGTTATTGCTCCTTGGTAAGTATGTTTTTTCGTTTGAACCACGCCAACAGGGCGACTCCGGCGGTCAGCACTACGCAAAGCCAGGCAGGGGTGTCTCCGATCGTGAGGTAGAGCGATTTACCGCTTCCCGGTTGAATTTCCCCGATGCGGTACGCTTCGACAAACAGTCCGGTCATGGAGCGGATGTGGCCGTTCTGGTCGATAATTGCGGTTACCCCGGTGTTGGCTGCACGAATCAGCGGGGTGCGGGTTTCGATGGCCCGGAAAATCGAGATTGCGAGATGCTGATAGGGGGCAGATGAACGGCCGAACCAGGCATCGTTGGTAATTGCCACCAGAACCCGGGCGCCGGCATGAACGTATTGGCGGGCCAGTTCAGGAAATATGACTTCATAGCAAACCTGGACGCCCAGTTTCGTGCTTCCCGTATCCAGAGTAACCGCCCGCTCTCCGGGAGAAAAATCACCGATGCCGACGACGAGCTTGTTAACGAAGGTCAGGACGCTACCCAGCGGCACATATTCGCCAAGTGGCACCAGGTGCAGCTTGTCTGCCCGGCCGACAGTCTCGCCGTGCGGCGACAGCATGAATGCACTGTTCAGAAAGGTGCTCTTGCCGTTGCGAAGCTCATGGGCCGGGCTGCCGAACAGCAGGAACGCATTCATTTCCCGCGCCAGAGATCTGATCCGTTCCGCCTGGAGCGGCTCATCCTGAAAGAAGAACGGCACGGCGCTTTCGGGCCAGACGATCAGGTCAACTCCGCCTTTGGATGCTTCACGGGTGAGCCGTTCGTACGTGTCCACGGTTTTTTCCCGAAATTCCGGACTCCATTTGACATCCTGGGGGATATTCCCCTGGATCAGGGCCACCCGGAGAGGCTTTGAATGATTCGTTTCCGAAACATTCAGGCGGTCGAACCCGTAAAAGAGCGTGCCGAGCAGGAGGAGCAGGAGCACTGCCGCGCTTTTTACCGGGTAGGGAACACCGGCTCCCGAAACTGCTCGCAAGGCACGGTGCAGCACGATGTTTGCCAGCACTATCAGCAGGGTGATGCCGTACACCCCTGCAAGGTCGGCAATCTGGATCAATGGCAGCGTGCGGAACTGGGAGTGCCCCAGCATGGCCCAGGCGAATCCGGAAAAAAGGAACGAGCGGATGAAATCGAAAGCGACCCAGGCGACCGGCAGGGTAAAGGCGGCTTTGATGCCGATCAGTTCCCCCAGTCGGGCAATCCAGGTCGTCAGGCCGTAGAACATGGCCAGCCAGAGTACGAGCAGAAGGTAGACCGGAATACTGACTGACCAGGGGAGATGGCCGTAACGGGTAAAGACGATGTTGAGCCAATAGAGAATCAGGGCATATGCGGTAATACCGCAGGTCAAGCCGATTCGGAAGGCAACGCGAGGCGAACTCTCTTCCATGGCAATCAATAATGGGATCAGGGCGATCCAGGCCAGGAATGAGAGTCCGGGATTCGGGAAGGAGAGGGCGATCAGAACTCCGCTGGCGATTGCCAGCATCCCGCGTCGATCAAACAGCTGCTTGAGTAATGAAAAAGTGATGGGAGCGCTCACTCACGCCCCGTATCTTCAGCAGGAACGCCGTTTAAGAGGATGATGGAAACTTTCTTGACCCGTCTCAGATCGGCGTCAAGTATCGTCAGGCAAAGGCCGGCTCCTTCGATGGTGTCACCGATCGCCGGAATCTTCCCTGTCAGGTGGAAGGCAAGTCCTCCGACGGAATCAAAGTTGTCCCGCTCGATCTGGATGGCGAAATGTTCTTCAAGCTCTTCGACGGGAAGGCGCCCGTCGGCAGTTATGCTGCCGTCCGGATTTACCGAAAGGAGGGATTCCTCGCGATCGTATTCATCCTGGATATCCCCCACGATCTGCTCCAGCAGGTCTTCAATCGTTATCAGGCCGGATGTGCCGCCATACTCATCAATAACGATCGCAAGGTGAATACGTTTGAGTTTGAATTCCTGCAGCAGTTGCTCCAGGTTTTTGGATTCAGGGATAAAATAGGGGGGGCGCATGATCTCGCGGACCGAGAGGCTTTGCACGTCTGCACCCCATAATTTGAGGAGGTCCTTGGCATACAGCAGGCCAATGATATTATCGATAGTATCTTCATAAACCGGGATTCGAGAATGGCCGCAGGCAATAATCGTGTCCAGCAGCTCGCGCACTGAGGCGTCCACGGTGACACAGGCCATTTCGGTGCGGATTACCATGACTTCCCGAACGATTGTCGTGCCGAGGGAAAAAATCGAACGGATCATTTCGCTTTCTTCTTCGTTAACTAGGCCTTCTTCTTCCGATGCGTCGATGAAATCGTTGATATCCTGTTCGGTTGTCCGTTTGCGTCCGGTTACCAAACGGCTGAAGCGTTCGATGAAACCGGACTTTCGACTACTGCCTTCTTCCACTGCTTTTTCCTCCTGATCGTACAATTTTTTTGCGAGGCTCTCGCGGAGTCCGTTTTGCCGCATCCGGATCAACCGGAATATCCGCCAGTTGGCGTACCTCCGCGTCTGTAAGATACCTGAACTGCCCGGCTCTGAGTGTGCCGAGCATCAGGGAACCGTAACGGATCCGCTTGAGCCGCACCACGGATAGGCTGACCGCTTCGCACATCCTGCGCACCTGACGGTTGCGCCCTTCGTGGATCGCAACCGATATCCAGTCGTTCTGTTCGCCGCTTTTTACCAGATTGACCACTGCCGGGGCGGTCATACCGTCTTCCAGTTCAACCCCTTCAGCCATCCGTTTCAGTTGCTGATCGATGACTTTGCCTCGTACCCGGACATGGTACTCTTTCTCGATTTCGTGGCTGGGATGCATCAGGCGGTTGGCCCACTCGCCGTCGTTGGTCAACAGCAGCAGCCCTTCGGTGTTGTAATCGAGCCGTCCCACCGGGTAGACCCGCTCAGGCATATCCTTGAGCAGATCGGTGACCAAAGGGCGATTCTGGCTGTCTTTGAGTGCCGTGATGTAGCCGGGCGGCTTGTTGAGCAGTATGTAGAGGCGCTGCGCATTGATCTTAAGGGCCTTGCCGTCCACGGTGATGGTGTCCTTGTCCGGGTCAGCCTTACTCCCCAGTTCGGTTACGACAACACCGTTGACGGCAACCTGGCCGTTCAGGATCAGCGCTTCAGACGCGCGGCGGGAGGTGACCCCCGCGGCGGATATAATTTTTTGCAGACGTTCGAGCATGTTTTAAGTTCCTTAACCCTGTAGCCAGGATACGTACGTTTGCAAAATTACTTCTGCACAAAGCGCAGAAATATTTTTTTTACCGTACAAAATAAACAGGGGCGGTTAAACCGCCCACTGTGTTGTTTCTATTCCGCAATCCGTGTCATGGCTCTGAACTTCTTGTAGCGCCCTTCCACGAGCTCGTCGCCGGAAAGTTTGTTCAGCTCGGTCAGGTTGCGTGCGATAGCTTCTTTCATGTTAGCGGCGGTTGCTGCGTGGTCGCGATGAGCTCCACCGACCGGCTCCTTGACTATTACGTCGATGACACCCAGCTTGATGATGTCCTTCGCCGTCGGTTTGAGCGCCTCGGCGGCCTGAGCGCCTTTGGTGCCGTCCGACCAGAGGATGGCGGCGCACCCTTCCGGAGAGATAACGGCATAGACGGAATGTTCCAGCATCAGGATGCGGTCGCCGACCGCAATGGCAAGCGCTCCACCCGAGCCGCCTTCGCCGGTGATGCAGACGATGATCGGAGTACGCAAGCTTGCCATCTCGCGCAGGTTGCGGGCAATGGCCTCTGCCTGGCCGCGTTCTTCGGCGCCGATGCCGGGATAGGCGCCGGGGGTATCGACGAAGGTAATGACCGGCAGCTTGAACTGCTCCGCCATCTGCATCAGACGCAGTGCCTTGCGGTACCCTTCCGGATTGGGCATGCCGAAATTGCGGTAGACCTTCTCCTTGGTATCGCGTCCCTTCTGGTGCCCGATTACCATCACCGGTTGGCCATCAAAGCGGGCCAGGCCGCCGACGATAGCGTGATCGTCGCCGTAGTTCCGGTCGCCATGCAGTTCGACAAATTCGGTGAACATGAGATTGATATAGTCC
>JBAYTT010000228.1:0-6024 GCA_041675485.1 Pelobacteraceae bacterium
ACTCCCGACCCTCCCGGCGGCCGGATCGAGCGGGACCGGCACGGCACCCCCACCGGGCTGCTGATCGCCAAACCCAACGCCCTGATCCTCTACTCCAGCCTGGCCAAAGGGCCGAAACTCGGCTTTGATGATCAGGTCAATTCTACCCGCCACTTCATGCGGGAACTGAACCGGCTGGGGATCACCAGCGCCATCGACGCCGGCGGCGGTTTTCAGAACTATCCGGACGACTACCGGGTTATCGAGCATCTGGTCGAGCGCAATGAACTGACCCTGCGCATCGCCTATAACCTCTTTACCCAGCGGCCGAAGGAAGAATACGACGACTTTGCCGGCTGGGCCAAAATCGTCTCGCCCGGCCAGGGGAATGACCTCTACAAGATGAACGGTGCCGGCGAGATGCTGGTGTTTTCGGCTGCCGATTTCGAGGACTTCCTGGAACCCCGGCCCGACTTGCAGCCGGTGCTGGAGGCAGAGTTAAAGAACGTAATCAGGCTGCTGGTTGCCAACCGCTGGCCGTTCCGGCTGCATGCTACCTACGATGAGTCGATCAGCCGCTTTTTGAACGTGTTCGAGGAGATCGACCGTGAACTCCCCTTCAACGGCTTGCGCTGGTTCTTCGACCATGCGGAGACCATTTCGGAACAGAGCATGGCACGGGTACGTGCTCTGGGGGGCGGCATCGCCATCCAGGACCGCATGGCCTTCCAAGGGGAATATTTCGTGAATCGCTACGGCGCCGAAGCAGCACAACGGACTCCGCCCATCTACCGCATGCTGGAGCTGGGAATTCCGGTCGGGGCCGGTACCGACGCTACCAGGGTTTCGAGCTATAATCCCTGGGTGTCCCTCTACTGGCTGGTAAGCGGCAAGACGGTGGGCGGGCTGGCGCTCTGCAATGAGAAGAACCGTTTCAGCCGTACTACGGCGCTGCGCCTCTACACCGAGGGGAGCGCCTGGTTCTCCGGTGACAATGGCAAGAAGGGGCGCATAAGCGCAGGGCAGCTGGCCGACATGGCCATGCTTTCAGCCGATTACTTCACTGTTCCGGACGATGAAATAAAGGGGATAGAAGCGGTGCTGACCATCATGGACGGGAAGATCGTGCATGGCAGTGGTGAGTTTGCCAACCTGGCTCCGCCCCTGCCGCCGGTGTCGCCTGACTGGGCCCCGACCGGGGTGTATGGCGGTGCGTACCGTCAAAATCGTGCTGCCGCTGCTGGAATCGCAAGCCGCTCCAGTTCATGCAGCAACCCGCTGCATCAGCATACCCATACGGTCGTCGGGGAAAATGGCAACTGGGGGATCGGCTGCACCTGCTTTGCCTTTTGAACGGATTATCAAAAGTGGGCATGCAAAGGATTAAAGGGGGCAAAGGATTAAAGGGGGCAGGCTGCTTTTTAGGAATGCAGCCTGCCCCCTTTTGCTTAACCGGTCAAATTCTGAACTGCCGCACCAGGCGCTGCAGTTCCTCGGCATTGCCATTTAATTGGGCTGCCGCGGTTGCCGACTCCTGTGCACCTTGAGAAGTCAGCTGCACCACCTCGGTGATCTGCAGAATGTTGCTGGAGATCTCGGACGTTGTGGCGGTCTGCTCTTCAGCAGCGGTGGCGATTTGATTTACCTGCATTGATACGGCATTGATCTGTTCGAGGATATCGCGCAACGCTTCTCCGGAACGGGCCGCTTCCGTTGTACCGGCTTCGACCTGGCGTACCCCCTGTTCCATGGCTGATACCGCGCCCCTGGTTTCGCTCTGGATGGCCTTGATCATCTCGCTGATCTCGCGGGTGGCCCGACCGGTGCGCTCGGCCAGGGCACGCACCTCGTCGGCGACGACGGCAAAGCCGCGCCCCTGTTCTCCGGCCCGGGCCGCCTCGATGGCAGCATTTAGTGCCAGCAGGTTGGTCTGGTCGGCAATATCCTCAATCGTGCCGATGATTTTGCCGATCTCGTCGGAGCGGGTGCCGAGGCTTTCTACCGTTACCGCTGTTTCCTGTACCTTGGCCGAGATCTCGCCCATCACGGTGACGGTTTTGTCAACCACTTCAGCGCCATTGACGGCTGCCTGAGTCGCCCGTTGAGCACCTTCGGCGGCCATCTGGCAGTTCTGGGCGATGTCTCCGGATGTGGCAGACATCTCCTCACCGGCCGTAGCAACCGTCCCTGCCTGGCTGGCCACCTGCTCGGCGCCGGTGGCGATCTGTTCAGCAGTTGAGTTCAGTTGAACGGCGGCACTGGCCACTTGATTTGAGGTGCTGGCTACCTGGCCGATGATGTTGCGGAGGTGTTCGGTCATCTCTTTCATTGCAGCCATCAATTGGCCGGTTTCGTCCTTCCCGGTTACAATGACATCTACCGTCAGATCACCCCGCGCAAGCCTGTTGGCGACTGCAACCCCCATTGCCAGCGGTTTGGTGATCGAACGGGCAATCATCACACCAATCGCGCTGGCTAGCAGTACTCCCAGAATGATGGCAGCAATCGAGAGCAGCTTGGCAAGATGATACTGATGGGAGCTTTTCTCCCATTCCTGCTTGGCCACTTTGAGCTGGATATCCACCAATTCGCTGAATTTATCCGATACCGGGTCGATGGCCGGATAGAGTTCCGAAATGGTAAAGGCTGCAACCTCATCGGGCTGTTCACGTTTCAGGATGCCGGTGAGCTTTGCGACTGCCGCATCAGCTTTCCCCATCAGTGGTTTTGCCTCTTCGACCAGCTTTTTCTCTTCAGCTACCAGTGTGGTGGCGAGATACGCCTTCCATTTTTCGGCAATGGTTTTTTGAGCCTCTGCAACATTCTTCCGCCCTTCGTCCCACTTCAGATTGCCATTGCGGACCTTGTGGGAGGTATCCACGATGTTGACGGCATACATGTCGGCGATCACTTTCAGGTCCTTTAACGGCACAACCCTGTCCTGATACACCGTATCGAGAGCGTCATCGGACTGCTTGGCGCTGTGCAGGCCAAGGTACCCGAGACAGATCAGCAAAAATGCCATGAAACCGACAAGGAAGAACAGCCGCGTACCAACGCTAATATTGTTCATAATTTCCTCCTCCCAACTATTGTCTCCCGGAAAGCATCCGGCTTTGAAATTGACTCACATTTATTTGTATCAGATGAAATACATTAGTCAATGCAAACAGGATAAATAAGCTTATCTTAGGTTGAGTGCTGACACGCGTGGCCTTCTCAGATAGAGCCTTGACAGGAAGTTGTTAAGAAAGTATCTGAAGGAGTCAGCTGGACTTGGAATAAATCTGCTGCAAATTTGTTGTGAGGAGTGGTAAATGTCAGGCATCAAACCCATTGCGGGAAAGGCTGATGACCGTGAAGCGGCAGTTGCGCGGGAGATTGAGAAGTTAAAGCGGCGGGTTATCTGGAGTGAACGTGCCGGAAGCGATAGCTGGCGGCAGATTTCCTTCCTCTACCGGTCGGCGGACAGGTTCGGCCGCCGGGTTTTTGACCATTCCTTCTGTCGTGGGGAAATAGGGGCGGACGGCTGCTCGACCGGCTCCTGCTGCCGCTGCCGGCCGGATGTGTTTGCCTATGAGCGGAAGGTGCTGGATCTCCTGCCGAAAAGGCTCGGCGCTTCCGAATACTGCCCTTTTTTCAATGTGGTCAGAAAAAACTGCGGCATCTATGGCGTCAGACCGTTTGCCTGCAGAGTATATTTCAACCTTGCCTCTTCAGCTCATTCCTGCCAAAACCCGAATGATATGACCCTGCAGATGTTTGATAATCTCAAGCGTCATCTGGAGAGGGTCCTGGGACCTTACCAGGGGGGATATGGCCTTTGAGGGCCTCGCACCGACAGGAGTTTCAGGGCGGAGTGAAGAAGGGGACACGTTGCTTTTGAGAAAAGCAGCCGGTCCCCTTTAAATTCCAGACACTCAAACCATTTTAATTTAGACAGGTCGATTACGGCAAGAACTAGCCCGATGACTTTGCCGCCACGTGATTCGTGGTCACATCGGCAATCAACCGGTCGCTCATGCCGTAGACGATCGTCCGTACGACATTGACCCTTTTCCCCTTCTTTACAAAGGTAGAGACGGCCTTGAACGTCCCTTCCTTCTGGTTGCTGACGAAGTTAGCATTCAGCGTTATGGCAAGAGGGAAGCTTGCCATGGCTTCTGTTGGAATGGATGATGGTCCCATCACCAATATTGTGGCGGTGACATCCGCAAACCACAGGATTGCACCCCCATTGACCACGCCATAAGGGTTCTTTATGCCAGGCAGAATGGGCATTTCGGAAACTACCCGCTCAGGTCCTCGTTCCACCACTGCGAATTCGATATTTCCTTCAATTTTGATCTGATCCATTTAGTTCTCCCGTGAATTTAGTGGCGAATACGCCATTGCCAGAATTTCTATCGGATGGAAAACCGGGTATGGCAGGGTATGACCGAGCTGCAGACGGCAGCTCAGGCAGTCAGTGACAATCGCCTGAGGGTCCTTCGTGCGGATCTTCGACATCAGGGGTTGGCCGATGGCAAGGGATTTCTCGTGAAATTCGGTCTTGAACCCGAGATTTCCGCCCATACCGCAACAGTCCATGCCACTGCCCACCGGTTCAATGGCCAGTCCGGGAATCAACCTCAAAAGCTCCAGATAAGGGCTACCGATCTTCTGCTCCCGCTGATGGCAGGGTGCATAATAGACGACACGTTTGGATATGACATTGAAACAGGTATCCATCTGTCCTGCACTGTGCAGGCGGGCCAGGTATTCACCCACATCAAAAAGATGCTCGGCCAGTTTTATGCGGCCCAGCGGATCGATGGGGGAGAAATATCCGTCATCAGTCAGAAGTTTTCTGTACGCAATTTTTTCCAGCGCTTTGTGTTTATTGAACCCTTCAACGCTGTGCGGACTCTCCGATGCAGCTTCATTGGCCTCAACTATTTTCTTATAAGCAGCTGAATAACGGGCTCTCTCCTTGAGCAGCACCTTCATGTAGTAACCGCAGGTGGGACAGGAAGTGATGAGATCGTCGCCCGCCTGAACCGATTCGAGGAGTCCATCCATGGTAGAGCGGGCGAGGTGCAGGGTAGTATTCCGGTCACCTTCCGCCAGATGCGGCATGCCGCAGCACTGCTGCGGAGGGACATAGACCCTTACACCGCTCCTATCCAGAACCTCGACCACAGCGCGCCCTACCTGGGGAAAGATATACGCTGCGGTGCACCCCGCAAAATAGACAGCAGTCCGGCCCCCCGCCTTTCGCTCGGCTAAACCGTTCTGCCTAGCCCATTGGAAAAAATTTTGTTCCGGAAAGGAGGGGAGCTTCCGGTCGGGATGAAGCTTTGTAATTCTTCTCAGCGTGGGGCCAATGGCCTTACTCGA
Source organism: Pelobacteraceae bacterium (assembly GCA_041675485.1). Classification (GTDB taxonomy): domain Bacteria; phylum Desulfobacterota; class Desulfuromonadia; order Geobacterales; family Pseudopelobacteraceae; genus JACRCG01. The sequence goes on from JBAYTT010000228.1 coordinate 5,359, forward strand.
CAGAATTGCCTTGGTCAGCCGAGGAAAACTGCCGGCCAGTTTTGCCATGCGCGGGACATCGGCGAGCAGCCTGGTCACCAGGGGGCGCCCCTCCCTGTCGAGGAAAAGGGTCTTAGCCTCAATCACCTGGATGGGAATTCTGGGACAGGGACACATTCCGCAGAGGGTACAGAGTTCGGTCAGGTTGCGGAGTTGTGCGTCGGTGATGGGAATCTTCTGCTCTTTTTCCCTGTCCCAGAGTCTATAGAGTTCCGGGAAGAAGGCGCAATCCCCCTCCAACAGGGTGCGGCAGACGTCGCAGTTGGTACATAATCCCATGATGCAGCGAAGGATCTCTTGCGGGTTGTTTTTCACTCGTGCATCAGAGTTCTTCATCCTGTCACCTTCCTTTCGGTTGCACGTGACGCTACGGCATGGACCTTGACCGCCGCCATCCCACACCTCTCTCCTTCCCAGCCAACCCCACCTGCCCGACCGCTAAGATTCCCTGTTAAACACGCAGGTAGTCCCATTTGGCTTGAAGCATTTGTTGCAGGATATGCACAGCGCACGACCGTGATCTCCTTCCTTCCAGCGCTTAACCAGGTTGGGTTCGCGGATCAGCGGCCTGGACATGGATACGGCCATAACCCCGCTCTCCCGTACGACCCTGGTCATGGCGTCGAA
>JBAYTT010000229.1:0-6008 GCA_041675485.1 Pelobacteraceae bacterium
ATCAGACCGGCCATGGAGATGAAGGAGGCGGCCGACATCCAGTCGGCGCCGGTTGCCATACCGTTCATGTAGGCAGGAACCGATTGTTCGGCGGCGTAAAAGTCGCCGGTTGATTTAGCACGTGCTGCGTATGCGATGTAGATATACAGAGCGAAGCTCAGGCCCGTAATGATCCAGGTCCATACAAGAATACTCATAGTTTGTCACCTCATGAATGTAGTGTTGAAATCGACATGCCGACAGAGCCGGCAGGAGTGTTACCCCTCATGTACGTCATACTTGATGTCCAGACGGTTCATCATCCAGACATAGGTCCAGATCAGGATGACAAAGGTAATCATGGAACCTTGATTGGCGAACCAGAATCCGAGCGGGAAACCACCGATCATGTAGGCGTCGAGCTGGTCAACGACCATGATGCCGCAGAAAAATGAGACAAAAAACCAGATAGCGAGGTGAACAATGATGATGCCGAGATTCTCTTTCCAATACGCCTGTAACTCTTTCGTTGCATGAACTGACATAAGACCTCCTCATGTGTGTTATTAACTTCCCTTAAACTGTTTCCGCGCGTTTGCCTGGCATTATCCTCCTTTCCGTGTGAGGGGGCTGCCACCCCCCTGCCCATCTGTGCGGGCGGTTAGTGGTTGATAGATTACTTCGCCTCGATTGCAGAAAACGAGTAGCAAAATCAACGGGTGCTTACGCATATGCCCGTGAATAACCGAATTTCATCGAAAGCAGCTCAGCTCCCTCCAGCATACAGGGAATGACCTCTTTTTCCAGCCGACCCTGCAACATGCGAAAGGAAGGGGCGAGCAGCGTCAATGCGCCGACAACCTTGCCGGCATAATCACGGATAACGACCGCTACTGTGCAGATACCCTCGCCAAGCCCGTTGAAATCGACCGCCACTCCCTTGCGGCGGATTTCTTCAAGTTCAACCTCAAGCTTCTGGATGTCCTTAACGCCGCTTTTCTTGCCGGAGCGTCCAAAGAGATCGATTGAACTGACCGACTTGATGACTTTGCCGGCAGCATTGGTAAAGAAGGGGAAGCGCTTCCCGACCATGTCGGCAGCCTTGATCTGCTGGAAAGAATCAACCATATCCAGAAACAGCACTTCATTGTTATTGGCTACCGTGAAGTAGATCGCTTCGTCGAGTTTGCGCGCCAGCTCGACCATGATCGGATGTGCCATCCTGATCAGGTTATCGCTCTTCAGGATGTGTTGCGCCATTTCAAACGCCTGTAAGCCGAGGTTGTACGTGTTGGTTACCTTATTACGCTCGACCAGTCCCTTGTCTTCGAGTGTGGCAAGCAGTCGAAATACCTTGTTGTGGCTTAACCCGAGTTTTTTCTCCAAAACGACGATTGATGGATTTTCTCCACCCTGCGCAAGAGCTTCAAGCAGATCTATAGCCTTGACAACGGCCTGAACGGAATAAGCGCCTTTTTCTCTCATATATTTAGGTGCTCCTATCTATTGAAATGAGCGTATATATTTTATTTTAACAGCATTATGGAATAGATCAATTCAGCACACAAAATAAGTTCAGGGAAAACAGTATGTACAAATATCAGTAAAATCAGTAATACAATAAACAGTAATCAAATCTGTATGTTAGTAATTATTTTACTTTAAAACATTGGTATGGAATTTTATAAAGATTTATGCAGTGAGGACAACTGGAGGGGATCTGCCATGTTCTATTTTTGAGATATTATCATTTGCAGGTAATGTTGGGAGTGAGATGACAGATGCAACGGGGAGACGGACGACATCAGCCAATGGAACCAACTGAGCCACCCGATGTGCAACGGTAATGCTGTTTTTTCCGGATTCCTGTACAGGGGCATTGATCGTAACGGAAATATAAATACTGGGGATTTCAGGCGTCGTAAAAGAAAACGGGCATACCACCAGCAGAGTAAACAATAATATGTGGGATAATAACCGTTTCATAGTGATCCTGTACCATGTGCGAAGAATCAACACGAAATAATCAACGGAAAAACTCATGCATTTAAAACAATATCTATTATGTTTTTTAATACGTTGTTACATAATTGTCAATAATATTTTTTGTAAACAAATTACAAATAATATAATCAATAATATCAAATTGTTGTGTCGTTATCATGATACATGCCGTTTGTATTTTGTATAAACATATGTTTTATTTTTATGTTATTACATAAATATTGTTGTTTAAAATGACATTGTTTAACGTCTGGTTATATTTTCAACGTCTGACGGCAGTAGAATTCGGGATAGAAAATTTCAGCATTGTCCGGTTAGATAATTGCAAACCATGAGAAGTATGTTTTTAGCCCCCCTTCTGTTTTCGCTTAGAAGCGCCTACTTCTGGTAAGGAAGGACTGGGGTGGTCAGGTTTTGGCTTTTGACTTCATTTTTATTCTTAAGATTGATGAGAATCAAAGGCAACCACCCCTAACCCCTCCTTGAAAGGAAGGAGGGAAACAAAATGCAAAAAAAAACCGGACAACGCTGAAAAAATTTAGATTAGATTTTGATTTAACGGTAAGGTATAAACACAGCACAATCATTACATCCTGACTGATGTGAAGGTGAAAGCATGCCGGCGACAAGCGAAGACAGTTTATTCTTCATACCTGTAGAAGAGGTCTGCCACCGCCCGGTTGTTACCTGTTCTCCGGACATTGGCCTGATTGAAATGGCCAATCTGATGATGGCAAACAATATTTCAGGGATCGTAGTTGAAGAGAACACCAAACCGGTCGGCATCGTCTCTTTACGTGACCTACGTAACCTGATCGCCACCATGGCCGGCGAGATTATGACGTTGACCGTGCGTGATGTCATGAAAACCTCACTGATCACCATCTGTAGCACCGACTACCTCTTTAAAGCCATTTTTCTGATGGCCAAACATAACATTCATCGCCTGATTGTAATCGACGAATTCGACAGATTGACCGGTGTTATAACCGACACCGACCTGCTTCGAATTCAGACCCGCAGCCCGCTCTATCTCGTACAGGAGATAGAATCAGCCGACACAATCGAGCAATTGCGTGCTCTTGGCCGGAAGATGACCGGTATGCTGCACTATGCCGTCAAGACGAATGCCGACGCCCAGAGTCTGATACAGCTTATTGCTCACTTTAACGACGCACTCACACAGCGACTGATCCATGTTTTGGACCGTACTCTTGGCGTCCGGCTACCGGCAGGTGCGGCATACCTATCACTGGGAAGCGAAGGGCGGCAGGAACAAACCCTGCGAACGGACCAGGACAGCGCAATTGTCTATCGTGACGATCTATCAGGTGAAGATATTGCCGAGGTGCGACTCTTCGCCGAGCATCTTGTCTCTGCGCTTGAAAGAGTCGGGGTTCCTCTTTGCCCTGGTAACATGATGGCCAGCAATCCGGAGTGGTGCCACAGTCTGTCCGAATGGAAAGAGTTGGTTGATCAATGGATTTCTCGCCCAGATCCCGACGCGACGGTCCATTTCGGCGTTTTTCAGGATTTGCGTGTGCTGCACGGCGAAACTGCATTCGAGGCCGAATTGCGCAATCACATCTGCGAATGCGTTCGCAACAACTCGATTTTTCTGCCGAGTATGGCTCGTAATATCGTGCGTTTTAAGCCGCCTATTGGTATGTTCGGCCGCTTTCAGGTTGAAAAGAAAGGGGATCAACGAGGAAAGCTGGATTTAAAAAAGGGTGGCCTGTTTGCCCTGACCAGGGGAGTGAGCCTGATAGCTCTTGAGGCTGGCTTCATGGGAGGGACGACATGGTCTAAACTGGACAAACTCCACCTCCTGCACCTTGTGTCGGATCATGATCTGGAGATCATCCGGGATGCTTTCACTTTTCTGATAAAGATGCGCTTAAACAAACAGCTGATTGCCATGTCATCGGGAAAAGTGGTGGATAATTTTGTTGATCCGATGGTCTTGATGGACCGGGACAAGGATCTGCTTCGTGCGGCTTTCAAGGGAGTCGATACGTTGCTTAATATTCTGAAAAGCCGTTACCAGCTTGACATGATGGCCCGGTAGGAGCTTGGATCATACCTGTTGTATAGCCATCCAGTTTCACTGCTAATCAAATATTCGTCATCTATAACCCTGCTTATCCCAAACCCTCCAGCCTGAATAACCCAGGAGATATTTTGTGGAATCCATTGCAGTTGAATTAACCGTTATTTTTTTTCTGATAATAGCGAACGGCTTTTTTTCCGGATCCGAACTCGCCATCATCTCTGCCCGCAAAAGCACCATCGCCCGTCTTGTCGCAGAGGGCAACAGCAGGGCGATGGTCGTGGAAAAGCTCCAGAACGATCCGCACCGCTTTCTGGCAACGGTACAGATCGGTGTAACGGTTGTCGGCTCGCTGGCCTCGGCAGTCGGAGGGGCAACGGCGGTCGAATATTTAAAGCCGCTGCTGGATTCAGTTCCCTACGCTGTTGTCCGCGAAGCAGCCGAGCCGATCTCTATAGGTATTGTTGTTTCAGTGGTTTCATATTTTTCCCTGATCTTCGGAGAGCTTGCCCCCAAGACAATCGGTCTCCAGTATGCGGACCGGATGTCACTGATTGTTGCTAAGCCGGTGAACGCGCTGGCCACATTCGGTGGGGTGGCGGTAAAGCTCCTGACCCTGTCGAACCGGGCGGTACTGGCTGTTTTAGGTGTTAAGCCAGCCAGCGGCCAGGAATTCATCACCAGGGAGGAAGTATTGCATACTCTGTCGGAAGGCAAAGCGGCGGGGGCTTTGTCCGAGCACGAGCAGAAGGTGATCGAGAACATGCTGGACTTCAGCCGCACGCAGGTCAGCGAGGTCATGGTGCCGCGCAACAGAATGATCCTTCTGGACAAAGACTCACCACGGGATGCTCTTATGGAGATCGTCCGGGAGAATATGTATACTCGCTATCCGGTGTACCAGAACGACCGGGATAACATCGTCGGCTTCATTCACTGCAAGGATCTGTTTCTGCACCATCAAATAGAACTTCCTGAATTTGCTCTTGATGAAATTGTAAGACCACCTCTGTATGTTCCTGAAAATAAACGGGCCAGCGATCTGCTCCGGGAGATGCAGCAAAAGAGGATGCAAATGGCACTTGTTGTGGATGAGTATGGTGATATTATCGGCCTGGTCACTACGGAAGATCTGCTGGAGGAGCTGGTCGGCGAGATCGAAGATGAACATGATGTGGGTGAACCGCCGCGCTTTGAACGGCTCCCGGATGGCGCTCTTCTGGTAGATGGACTTATTTCGCTCAACGACCTGGAAGAAATTATCGACGTAAAGTTCGAAGAGGGTCTGCCCTATGATACACTGGCCGGAGTGGTACTCAGTGAACTTGGCAGATTTCCGAAAATGGGTGAAAAAATTGAGTGGCATGGCTTTGAACTGGTCTGTGAAGATATTACACCGACGTCCATAGTCAAGGTCAGGTTAAACTTGAAAGAATAATCATTACACACATAGCCCTGTAAAAAGCAGTTGTCCAAGAAAAGCATTAAAACACTAACACATACAATTCCAGTAATAATAAGACCCGTAACATCATTAAACAACCTGTTTTGTGAATTTCCGTGTTTCGCATTTCAGGATAAAACTTGCTGCTCCGGTCTTGGAGGCAGCGGCATCCAGTGGGTAAATACGGGCACTTTTTTCCTGTTTACTACTGAAGTACAGGCCACGAGCCCCTCCCTGTTGCCGACACACGTGTGATCATCTCCGAAAATCGGATAGGGGGTGTAAAGGAGAACGCGCTCTGATTCATCGGGCAGTTCATCCTTCGTATCGATCCATCTCATTATATTTCCTTTCGCAGCATTCATCGTAAGTCCCTGCAAGTCAAACAATTTGGCGGTGTCTGTTGCCCACGAAATACATCGGGGAAACGACGGAAAAAATCCTCCCGCCGTTTCCCCGCTCTTATTAACCGGAGGGTTTGTTGTCAATACCCAAGCAACCGGGGCAACCAGAGGGAAATTATCGGCACAT
>JBAYTT010000230.1:0-5991 GCA_041675485.1 Pelobacteraceae bacterium
AAATCTTTCAGGTTTATAACCTCAAATCTTTACGTCTTTCTTAGCGTCTTTGCGTCTTTGCGTCTTTGCGTCCTTGCGTTAAAGCCGTTGAAAATCAGAGAGTCATCCTGCAAAGGCTTTAACGCAAAGACGCCAAGTCGCAAGGATGCAAGGGGAATACAAAATCTTTCAGGTTTATAACCTCAAATCTTTACGTCTTTCTTAGCGTCTTTGCGTCTTTGCGTCCTTGCGTTAAAGCCGTTGACTTGCAATGCCATTCACAACACGATGAATCCCATCCTTTACCAAGCGCTCACCAAAGTTGATTACCAGTCCCAATTTCAGATTCAACATCCTCAAGTACGTAAGAGTTTGTGCCTCAAAAATCGAGTTATATTGTGAGACTGATTTCACTTCAATAACAACTTTATTCTCCACCAACATATCAAGCCGCAACGGTGTCGCCAGAGAGTTTCCTTTATAGACGATTGGCACTATTAGCTGCCGTTCCAGCAAAACATTTCTTTGGATTAATTCCCACGCAAGAGCCTCTTCATAGACCCCTTCAAGCAACCCTGGACCACCGAGGTTTCTATGAACCTCAATGGCAGATTCGACTATAATTTTACTCAGTTCATTTTCATTCACAATACAGACCTTTTTACGGCTTTAACGCAAAGACGCGAAGACGCAAAGACGCTAGGGAGAATCAAAATCAAAAAAATCTTTTTTGTTTAAACCTAATCTTTTTTGCCTTTCTTTGCGTCTTTGCGCCTTTGCACCTTTGCGTTAAAGACTCTTTAGTTACTCCTCCCCGCTGTCCAACCCAAACTTCGCCAACCGATACCTGAACGAACGAAACGACATCCCCAGCAACTCCCCGGCTTTCTTTTTCGCGCCGCCGGTCTTTTCCAGCGCCTTGAGCAGGTATTTTTTCTCCAGCTCCTCCAAAAGCGGCTCAAGCATCATACCGGACTCCGGAATATCGCATTCTGCCGTGAGGCAGGGCATTTTGCTGGCCAACAACTGTTGCGGCAGGCTGGTTTCGGAAATCACTGCCGGATCCAGGATCAGGCTCCGCTCGATACAATTCTCCAGCTCGCGGATATTGCCGGGAAAAGGATGATTCATCAGCGCTTTCAAGGCGCCCGGTGTAATGGTTGCCGGAGCGACCTGTCCGTTCACCTGATATTTCCGGCAGAAAAATTCGATCAGAAGCGGGATATCCTCAATCCGTTCCCTGAGCGGCGGCAGGACAAGCTGGACCACGTTGAGACGGTAAAACAGGTCTTCGCGAAATGTCCCTTCCTTGACCTGACTCTCTAAATCCCGGTTCGAAGCGCTGATGATCCGTACGTCGGTTTTGCGGGTCTGAGAGTCTCCTACCCGCTTGAATTCGCGTTCCTGCAGTACCCGCAACAACTTGGTCTGCAACAACAGCGGCAGTTCGCCGATCTCGTCCAGAAAGAGTGTCCCCCCTTCGGCCTGCTCGAACAGTCCGGGCCGATCCCCAACCGCGCCGGTAAAGGAACCTTTTTTATGCCCGAACAGTTCACTCTCGATCAGGTTTTCCGGAATGGCGCCGCAATTGACGGCCACAAACGGTTTTGATTTGCGCGGACTACAGGTATGGATCGAACGGGCGGCCAGCTCTTTGCCGGTGCCGCTCTCACCAAGTATCAGCACACTGCTCTGGCTGGCGGCCACCTTCTGAATCATGCTGAAAAGTTCGCGCATCTTCTGGCTTTTGCCGATAATGCCGCAGAAACTGTCACGCTCGCTGGCATCTTTTTTAAGCAGAATGTTTTCACGCTTGAGCCCCTGCTTTTCAAGGGCATTTTTAACCAACTGCTTGATTTCCTCATTTTTGAACGGCTTGAAGATATAGTCATACGCACCCAGTTTCATCGCTTCCACCGCCTGATCGGCGGCTGAAAAGGCGGTCAGGATCAGGACGGCGGTTTCCGGGGATTTTTCTTTGATGCGGGACAACAATTCTATCCCGGACAAACCGGGCATGTTCACATCCGACAGCACCAGATCAAAAAGCGCCGATTCCATCAAGCGCAAGGCTTCCTCAGCGGAGGCCGCAACGGCCACGTCATACCCCTCACGCTCCAGCAGGATCGAGAGGAATTCCCGCATGCTCAGCTCGTCATCGACCACAAGTACTTTTATTTTCATATCAGCTCCTTACTCCTGAAACCTTACCACCCCCACCCCCTCCTACCAGAAGCAGGCGCTTCTAAGCGAAATTGGAGGGGGGCTATTAAAGCCCCCTCCTTCATTTCAAGGAGGGGGTTGGGGGTGGTTGCCTTTACCCTACCCTTCGTAAACCATCAGCTATCTTTATCCGTATCGCTCGCCAGGTCGGAAATATGCCGGCGATAACCCCTACAATCAGGCAAAAGGCGAAATCCATATACAGGGTCGAGCGCTCAACCTGGAACACCGGGAAAAAATTTCCCATGACCTCGCCAAATTTCCTGGCGACCGGAAAGGTCAGCAGAATACCGAGCCCCCCGCCTGTGGCAGTAATAAACAACGATTCGCCAAAAACCATACCGGCTATGTGATGAGCCTGGAACCCCATCGCCTTGAAGATGGCATATTCGCCGATCCTCTCGCGGGCAGTCATTGCCATGGTATTGGCGACCACCACCATGATGATGATGATCACGACAAAAGAGACGATGCGTATAGCCACAACAATCGCCTCGGTCATGGAAATAAAGCTGAGTTGAAAGGCTTTTTCCGTTTCGGTGAGCGTTTCCGCGAGCGAGTTTTTAAATGCTGAATCAACCGCGAGTGAAACTTCTGCCGCGGATTGAGGGTTTTTCAGCCCGATAATATACACACCAATCTGGTCGGCCCGCCGGGGCACAGTTTTTTTGAGCGTCTGGTTCAGATACTCCCATTGAAAGAAGAACTGTGACTCATCGGTGGATTTATCGGCTCCGGTGTAGATACCGCGCACCACGAACTCCCACGTGCCGGGAAAGATAGTGCCCTTGAGCGGAATCGAGTCACCGAGCTTCCAGCCAAAACGCTCAGCCAGCTTTTTACCGATCACGCACCCTTTTCGATCCAGCAGAAACGCCCGTTTTTCTTCCGGTTTCAGGACGAATTCCGGATAAAGCGCCAGATAACTATTCGGTTCGATAGCGAAATTGGGGAAAAAGTTTCTTTCCGTGACATACACCCCTCCAAACCAGTTGGCATACGTAACAGCCGAAACCCCCTCGATGTGCCGGATACGCTCCTGATAGGCGATCGGCAGGGAGAATATCAGCGATATGGAATTCCGGCAGATCAGGCGGGTGGACGATGAGGCGTTGACTCCGGCGTACCAGGCGCTGACGACTGTCTGCAGCAGTCCGAAGGCCAAAATGGCGACCGTAATTCCCAGGATCGTCAAGAACGTCCGCAAACGATGCCGAAAGGCGTTGCGGGAAAGGAGCTTAAGGAGAAACATCAGTCAACAACCCTTTTTCCAGATGGCGGACAATGTGCGCCTTTTCGGCAGCCCGGGGGTCGTGGGTCACCATGATGATGGTTTTCCCCCGTTCCGCGTTGAGCCTGGACATCAGGCCGAGGATCTCTCCGGCTGAAACCCGGTCCAGGTCACCGGTAGGCTCATCGGCCACCAGAATTGTCGGGTCCGTGACAAGCGCGCGGGCAATCGCAACCCGCTGCTGCTGGCCACCGGAAAGCTGTGACGGATAATGCTCCATGCGATCCTCCAGGCTGACTACAGCCAGAGCAGCCTCCACATGATCACGGCGTTCACTGCGCGAAAGCGAGGTCAGCAGCAGCGGTAATTCAACATTTTCGTACGCGGTCAAGACAGGGATCAGGTTGTAAAACTGGAAAATAAAGCCGACATGCGCTGCACGCCACCGCGCCAGATCAGCGTCATCCAGCAGTGCAATGTCAACACCGTCAATCACGATTGAACCGCTATCGACACTGTCAATACCAGCGATCAGGTTGAGCAGCGTCGATTTTCCTGATCCTGATGGCCCCATCAATGCCAGGAATTCGCCTCTGGCAATTTCGAAAGAAATCCCTTCCAGCACCGGCACCGGTTGATTACCGCGCTGATAAGATTTTGAAACGGCATTGACTGCGACAATGATCTGTTGGCTGGCTGTATCAGGCATGGTTATTTTTTCTCCGGCAAAGCTATTCTGCTGCCGTCCTTCAATTTTTCAAGCGGCCTGAGCGCCACTTTATCGCCTGATTTCAAACCGGAAACTTCCAGCAGATCTCCCAGCTTGATTCCGGGTTTTACCAGGGTAAATACAACCGTGTCGCCAACCACCAGATATACTCCGTTGCGGCCATCCCGGGTGACAACCGCAGCAGGATTAATCACAACCCTGGCTTTGTTGTCGCCGGTCTGCGCCTCATGTTCGAGGAACGCAACCTTGGCGCTCATCTCCGGATAAATGCGCTTATCAAGTTCCAGAAAACGAACTTTGACCATGACCGAGGCTTTACTCCGGTCGGCTGTCGGTACGATCGTATGCACAACACCCCGAAAGCGGCTTCCCGGAAGAGCATCCAGTGTGATTTCACATGGCTGTCCCTGCCTGATCTGCGCAAGGTTGGACTCAGAAACGTCGGCCTCTACCTGAAGCGAGGCAAGGTCAGCAATCGTCACAACCGCTGCTTTTGCATTTGCCGCGGCTCCCAGCGGGGTTATGATATCTCCGACATCGGCATTCTTGGTCAGCACGACGGCATCAAACGGGGCACGAATAAAGCTGTATTCAAAATTGACTTTGGCTCCCTGAAGAGCTGCAACGGCACTTGCTATACCGGCTTCCGCGGCAGAAATTGCGGCAACGGACCGTTTAAAGCGAGCCTCGGCGGTATCGTAATCAGCCTGTGATACGATCCCCGTTTTGAAAAGTCCCTTCTGGCGGTTGAAGGAGTTATCGGCGTCCGCGAATTCGGCCCGCGCCTGCTCCCGGACCGCTTTCGCATTCTGGACAGCCGCCTCCGCCTGATGGACGGCCGCTTCGAGATCCTTGTTTTCGAGACGGGCAACGATCTGCCCTGCCGTCACCCTGCTCCCCTCTTCAACGCCGATCCACTCCATCCTGCCGGTTGTCTTGGATGCAACAGCCGCCTTGCGCTGGGCAACGACATAGCCGCTTGAATTAAGCAGTGTGAATGACTGGGTCGGATAGAACAGGGAAACTGACGTCGTTTCAATTGTTACCGAGCGATTTCGAAACGCGGTAAATGCTGCGGCGGCAGCAACGACCACCACGACCAGGACAACCACCAGACGGGTGCGGGATGCGTTCTTCCTTCGTGGACCCATCTGACGTGTTTTGTCAATCGTAAGAGAATCAAGAGTGTCAGCTGACATAGTAAACCTTCGTAATCTGGGGTCTTGGCATCAAAGTGCCATTTTTTGTCATACCACGTTTTCGTAGAATTGTGAAGCAGAGTTGCCGAAATAAACATAATTAAACAACGTCACAAAAATCGGCCGCAGGCTGTTTTTTTTATTATTTTATGGTATACATTATCTTTCTTACAGGAGATCATCGTCTCCATACTACATCAATCCAAGCAAGGGGGCTGTAAATGAGTGAAATTGTTGACGTCTATGCCAGAGAAATCCTGGATTCCCGTGGTAATCCGACTCTGGAAGTCGAAGTTTTTCTTGAATCGGGTGCATTTGGGCGGGCCGCAGTGCCATCAGGCGCTTCAACCGGAGAACGCGAGGCGATGGAACTGCGTGACGGCGACAAATCGCGCTACCTCGGCAAAGGGGTTCTTAAGGCGGTAGACAACGTAAACAACATCATTTCCGAAGAGGTCATCGGCATGGAAGCCGAAGACCAGGTCGGGATCGATATGAAAATGATCGAACTGGACGGCACGGAATTCAAGACGAACCTTGGTGCAAACGCGATTCTGGGTGTATCTCTGGCTGTTGCCAAGGCAGCAGCAGAAGAAGCCGGACAGCCGCTGTATAAATACATCGGCGGA
>JBAYTT010000231.1:0-5892 GCA_041675485.1 Pelobacteraceae bacterium
GGAAAGATAGTGGTCGGCACGATCCAGTAGGTCGGCCACGGTGTTTTGTGCCTTGCGCATTGCCTGGCAGCGGGTCACAAGCGGCATGACGACCTGCTCGCCCGCTTCACGGCGAATAGCACTCAGAAGCGGGTAGAGTGATATTTCGACTCCCAAAAACAGAGCGCTGGAATTGGTTTGAATCTCCGGGCAGTTGTAGACGGTTGCCGGGATACCATTAGCCGTTGCCTGCGAAGCTATTTCTTCAAGACGCATCTTGGCAAAGCCTTGCACATACGGCGTGTAGGACTGCCAACGGTACTGGCCGTTTACGAGCACTCCGGTGCCGTGGTAGCCGTACGCCGAATAACTGACCCGGCTGCCGGCCCCGGTGCACCGTTCGCGAAGGGCTGAAGTCCCCTCAATCAGATACCGGAAGGTGTCCGCCGTGACTTCGTTGAAACTGTCGTTGCAGAGCCGGCCGAGCGGGCTGTCCCAGAAAACTTCCGATGACAGGAATTTGTCGCCGGTACCCTTGAAAATCCGGTTAAGGAGCGGCATGAATACTCGAGCACGCGGAATGCCGCCTGCCATGGAATGAGCAAGGAGGATGTTGGCATGTGCAGGAATGCGTTTGATAAGTTCTGCTTCCACCTGTGCCAGATGAGCGCAAAAACGTGCAGTCCCGGCGGCGCGTGCTTTTTCAATACTCCCGTCGATGAATTCGATGGTGGCAAAATCATCGGGCCGGGCCTTTTTCAGCTGCTCAGCGATGGAAGGGTTTGCGTCGACACTCTCCATATCAAAACCGGCTTCAAGAGGAACGTTGATGATCGATCCACCCAGGAGAGCTTCTGCCTCTGACAGCTCTTCGGCATTCAATGGCCGGAGCGTCCCGTCACTATCCCTGCGTCCAACCGTCGTGCCGATCACCGTCATGCCGATCCGCTTGGCTTCGTCGACCAACCCGTTAGCGTAACCGCGTCCAAACAGCTCCCCGATCAACACCAGCACATCACCGGCTTTGTATCCGGCCGGTTCAGGCAGTTGCTGTAGCGGTATGTATTCCGTCATTGAATCCCCCAAAGTTGATAAAATAAGAGTTCTTTTTAGCATAAATCGCCTCGCCTTGGAACATAAAAAGCTGCCGTGACATAAAGCCTGATACGTGTTAAGGTAAAACAAATATTCGGGAGACCCTTTACGTGAACAATGACTTGATTCTTCTCGGCCACGGCAGTGGTGGACGGCTTTCGCACCAGTTACTCGATGAACTCATCATACCGATTGTCAGCGGAATTCCTTCTTCGGGACAAAATGATGCTGCCCTGCTGGAGAGTATCCCTGGCCGGTTGGCTTACACGACCGATTCATTCGTCGTCGATCCGATTTTTTTCCCGGGGGGAACCATCGGCAGTCTGGCGGTCCATGGCACCGTCAACGATCTGGCAATGATGGGCGCAAGGCCTCTCTGGCTGAGTGTCGGACTGATTATCGAAGAGGGTTTCAGCAAGGCGGATTTAAGAACAATTCTTGAGGATATGCGTGCGGCGGCTGATGCTGCCGGAGTGAAAATTGTTACCGGTGATACCAAGGTAGTGCCTCGTGGCAAGGCCGACAAGATTTTTATCACGACATCAGGGGTTGGCGCGGTCGGGCATGCTCTTCCGATACATGGTGCCAATGCGCAGCCGGGTGATGTGGTTATTATTAACGGTACGGTTGGCGATCACGGAATTGCCGTCATGGCCGGTCGCGAAGGCCTTGAGGTCGATACTGAAATAAAAAGTGATTCAGCAGCGCTGAATGGACTGGTCGCGGATCTTTTGGCGCAGATCGGCGCTGCACTCCACGTGTTGCGCGATCCGACCCGGGGTGGTGTGGCAACCACCATCAAAGAGATTGCCCAGCAGTCAGGGGTTTCCATCACCCTGCGTGAAGAAGCGTTGCCGGTCAAGCCGGCTGTGCGTGGGGTCTGCTCGATTCTGGGACTTGATCCGCTGTTTGTTGCGAATGAGGGGAAGTTATTGGCGTTTGTGTCTGCTGATGCCGCGGAAGCAGCGCTGGCTGTTATCAGGAAACATCCGCTCGGAGCTGACGCCGCTGTCATTGGCACGGTTGAAGCCGGAGCGCCCGGACGGGTGCAGATGGAGACTGTTATCGGCGGCATGCGGTCGGTCGATATGCTTTCCGGGGAACAGCTGCCGAGGATATGTTGAAATGGTGAAGGAAAAAGCGCCGGTAACCGCAGCAGTACGTTTGCTGCGTGAAGAAAAGGTCACATTCAGCGACCACCTTTATGACTATGAGGAAAAGGGGGGCACTGCGGTTTCCTCACGAGAACTCGGAGTTGACGAGCATGCCGTTATTAAAACGCTGGTGATGGAAGATGACGCCCACAGGCCTTTGATCGTGCTGATGCATGGTGATCTTCAGGTCTCCACCAAAGAGCTGGCGCGCGTTATCGGCGTCAAGCAGGTTTCGCCCTGCTCGGCGGAAACGGCCCAGAAGCAGAGCGGGTATCTGGTCGGTGGCACCTCGCCATTCGGGATTCGTCATCCGATGCCGGTGTATATGGAAGAAAGTATTGCCGCCCTGCCAAAAAT
Source organism: Pelobacteraceae bacterium (assembly GCA_041675485.1). Taxonomy (GTDB): domain Bacteria; phylum Desulfobacterota; class Desulfuromonadia; order Geobacterales; family Pseudopelobacteraceae; genus JACRCG01. The sequence continues at coordinate 2,586 of JBAYTT010000231.1, forward strand.
ATATATTAACGGCGGTAAACGGGGCTATCTGGTCGGGATGGCACCGGAAGAGCTCATCAGGGTTGTGAAGCCGCACCCGGTAAAAGTCGGCATCAGATAGGAAAGGGGAATTGCATGATCAGAAAAGCGCAGATTGCCGACGTTAAGGATATCCAGAAACTGCTGATGACCTTTGCCAATCGGGGGGATATGCTCTCCCGCTCGCTGTCGGAGCTGTACGAGTCGTTGCGCGACTTTTACGTGGTTGAAGAGGACGGAGTTCTTCTGGGTGCCGCTGCATTGCATATTGTGTGGGATGATCTGGCTGAGGTGCGTTCTGTCGCTGTGACTGAAGATGCCGGTCGCAAGGGAATCGGGAGCCGCCTGGTGCAGGCCTGCATCTCCGAGGCCCGCGAAATTGGGTTGAAGCGGATCTTCTGTCTGACCTACAAACCGGATTTTTTTGCCAAGCATGGCTTTCGTCTCGTAGATAAAGCCGAATTGCCGCACAAGGTATGGGGTGACTGTATCAAATGTCCGAAATTTCCTGATTGTGATGAAAACGCCATGATTCTGGATCTGTGACGCATCAGAAACCTTCATCAAACAGGAAAGGGCGGCTTGAGAGCCGCCCTTTCCTGTTTTAACGCATGTGACCTCTAATCCTGTTTGAATTCAACCGAGACCAGATTCCTGCCCCGTCGTTTGCTTTCGAACATCAGCTTGTCGGCTCGTTCAACCAGCAGGTCGACGGTATCGCCCTGTTGCGCTGCTGTTGCTCCTATTGAAACCGTTATCTTCAGCGTTTCTCCGCTCTCAAGCGTCAGTACGGATTTTTCAACCAGTCTGCGTAAGCGATCGGCAAGATTATACAGATCTTCCTTTTTTGTGTTTATCAGCAGTACCACAAACTCCTCGCCCCCCCATCGACCGATTATGTCAAAGGAGCGGAGGCTGTTGGCAACGGTCGCGCTGATCATTTTGAGTATGCGATCCCCGATGCTGTGGCCGTGGGTATCGTTGATGATTTTAAAATGATCGGCATCGATAAACAGAACCGAAAAATCAAAGCCGTAACGTCTGAATTCTTCCAGGCGCGCTGCAAGATTGATTTCAACAAAGCGCCGGTTGGCAATGCCGGTCAACGGATCGTGCATTGCCAGTTCCTGGAGTTCTTCAAGCCGCTGGCGCATGGCATAGCGGGGTGAGCTGCTGCTGTGGATTTCTACGGCAACAACATATTGCTGACCAACTTCCCGTATCGGGGCGATCCGGATCGATATCGGCAGCAGGTGACCTTCCTTGTGGCAGATGTAGGCCTCAACTTCTGTCAGTGTTGAAACATCGAATACTCGCCGGATCGGACAGGAGCCGCTTTCACAGAGATGTCTCCCCTGTTTGTCAAGCGGCTGGAAAATATCACAGTAATTTCTGCCTTTAACATCTGCCGCGCTATAGCCGGTAAGGCTGGTAGCCCCCTTGTTCCAGTAGGTAATGCACCCTTCCTTGTCCACAAAAAAGATGCCATCGTACAGGTTGTCCAGGATTTCGCGGTAAAAATCGACGGTGTCCAGCATGGTATCCCCTTACTAGCATTCAGGAAGATCAAATATAGTACATGACGCGATGATCGGCTTCTGCTTTGATGCCCATGTCGTGGGCGCGCTGGCAGAGGGTTTGCAATGTCATGCCGCCGAAAAGAGTGTCCAGCATCGCGTTTGCTTCCGACCAGATCGTCTGGGTGACGCAATTCCCTTCGAAAGGGCATTCTGCCTTACGACGGCGCTTCTTCGGCGTTACACCGGCGCAGTCAACCAGTAAAACATCCTGCTCGGTGGCATTCAGAATATCAAGAACGGTAATTTCCTCCGGTTTGCGTGACAGCGCATATCCTCCTTGTGGCCCACGCTTGCTTTTCAGGAGACCTGCACGTTTCAGATTCTGGAAGATCTGCTCAAGATACCGGGGAGAAATCTGCTGTCTGCGGGAGATGTCCTGGATCTGAGCCGGCTCAGGGCCGCAGTTGTAGGCGATGTCGAACATGGCCCGAAGGCCATATCTGCTTTTCGTTGAGAGGCGCATGCGGTTACTCCAATGAGAATGAAATCGTGAAATCATTACGGAAGCCGACAAAGGTTGTCAAGGAAATAAACAGTCCGGCACCGCCTTCTCCCGTCGCTGTTATTACCGGGGTGTGCGAGCAATGGCTGTTGCAATCACCATGGTTGCGCCGGCATTTTTCAGTTCCCTGGCACATTCATTCATCGTGCTTCCGGTCGTCATGATATCGTCCAGCAGCAGTATTCTTTTGCCTGCAACCGTGCCTGGCTTGCTGACCGAAAAGGCCCCCTTGACATTCAAGCGCCGCTCTGCCGCGGAGAGCTCGATCTGCGGTTCGGTCGGCCTTGTTCTGATGAGAACATCCGGCAGCATCGGCAGTGAAAGCTGGCTCGACAATACCTTCCCAAGGAGAACCGCCTGGTTGAAGCCGCGCTGGCGCAGGCGGGAGCGATGTAACGGGACCGGAATGATCAGGTGCGGATCGTGGCCATGCTGTATCCCTTCCAGAGTCAGAAGCGCCAGCGGATACCTGAGGTGTGTGAGTTGATTGTACTTGAAGGAGTGGATCAGGTCGCGTATGGCCCCTTCGTAGAGAAAATGCGCCTGGGCAGTGTCGAAATGTGGTGGGTGGGTCAGACACTCACCGCAACGGTGATCGTTGCCTGACCCGGCAAACGGTATGCCGCAAATTGGGCAGAGCGGTGATGATACAAGAGGCAAAAGATCGCGACAGCGTGGGCAGATATGAAGTATGCCGGCATTAGGGATAAAGGAATGGCACACATGGCAGATCGGCGGGAGAATGACGTCAAGCAGCGCAGTAAAGAACTGCTTGACGGCGGTCATTAAAAGCCAAGATCGGTGTTGACTACCAGCACATGGAGGTCGGTAAAGCGCGGCTTGCGGTCAATGATGGTCGTTACCCGGCAGAGTCGCTCCGGCGAGTTGCAGTCGCTGCAGAAACCGGTCGAAGCGCAGGGTGTTTTGAAGCTGAGGCGCTTTGCATTGGGGGGCGTCGCGCAAGCCTTGACCCGAAGGATGGCGTCATGGGCAGTGCCATCAACCAGTTTATTACGGCCGGCGACGACAATCACTTTTTTGGGGCCGAAAAGCATTGCACCGACCCGGTTGCCGGTGGCATCGATATTAACCAGTTCTCCGCTTAACGTCAGCGCGTTACAGCCCGAGAGAAACAGGTCACAGGTCAGCTGGCGGCGCAGGATATCAAGCCGTTCATCAGGGGCTAGTCCGGCTTTAGCGTGATTGA
>JBAYTT010000232.1:0-5873 GCA_041675485.1 Pelobacteraceae bacterium
CAGAACGGCTCAGAATTGCCGGAAACGGTTATGTCGGAATCGGCACAGCGGCGCCGCAATACCTTCTTGACGTTGCGGGTGTTGCTCGGATAAGTGGAACCGTCTACGCTTCTGATATACGATTCAAAAAGAATCTGGCGCCAATAAGTAATCCTTTGGAAAACGTTCTTAAACTTGACGGCGTATCGTATGAGTGGAAAACCGATGAATTCAAAGAAAAAGGCTTCCCGAACGGCAGGCACTATGGCGTGATTGCCCAGGAAACCGAGAAAATCCTGCCGGATGTTGTCAATACCAGCGCAGATGGCACAAAAACCGTAGCTTACACGGAAATTATCCCGGTATTGATCGAGGCGATCAAGGAGCAGCAAAAAATAATTGAAAAACAGCAGAAAGCCCTTGAGGCGCAGTTGAGCCGGATCGAGAAGCTGGAGCAGCAGTAATAATACATTATCCAACACCGCCGTTGCCACGGTTGCAGTGGGAACCGGTCCCAGAGATATTGCCCTTATTCCATGGTGAACAATGGACATTTAGGAAACTTTGAAGTACATTGGCATTTACATCGTTTTGTACACGGAGGTGATTTTATGAAACAAGCGACTTTTTCTGAATTGCGCAACCACGCCAAACAGTACTTCGACATTGTCGAGTCCGGAGAGTCAGTGAGAATAGTGCGCAACGGAAAGCCTATTGCGGACATTGTCCCGCTCCCTCAGGATCTCCCTTCATGGAAACGCAGAATGGCTCAACCTCTGGTTATCGATGGCGTATCTTTAAGCAAAATTATTCTTGAAGAACGCGAGATATAGCCTGATGCGGGTTTTTTTCGATTCTTCAGCTTTTGTCAAACGCTATGTTCGTGAAGCGGGTACTGACGTTGTTCTCATGTGGTGCGACCAGGCTACTGAACTCTGTCTTTCAGGCATTGCCCTTCCGGAGATTGTCTCTGCCTTTTGTCGCCTGCAACGGGAAAAGCAGGTTTCACCGCTCCAGTATCGTCATCTCAAAGCAATGTTGATGGCTGACATCATCGACGCAGCAATATGCGATCTGACTCCCGAAGTGATCCGTCATACGATTAGTAGTCTTGAAAGTAATGTGTTGCGCGGTATGGATGCAATACATCTCGGCAGTGCTCTTGCTCTCAACGCCGATATATTCGTGTCTGCAGACGCCAGACAGTGTGCTGCCGCTGCACAAGTCGGGTTAAAGGTTGTCCAAGTTTAGCTTGTAATGCTATATTTAGAACAATTACAGATAGTTATAAACTCTACCCGGTATACAACCTTGACAGTTCAGCCAAGCTGGGCTACTGTCGGCCAACAAATTACATACTGAACATCTTCGATAATCGATAATACTAAACCATCCGCGAGGATGGGACGGAAAACCAAAGGATCTCTCAGAGACAGCCGGGTCGCCGAACTATCAGTACCAATGATAGCAGGCGACCCGGTTTTTTTATGCGCGCTGCATCAATTGACAGCTGACTGTAAATTTTATTTCAAGGAGCAATATATGAACTTCACTAAAAATATTCACAACATGGCGGTGTTAATTGAATTCCTGGCCGGTGCCGGTCTTGCCATCTTTTTTCATCTGGTGCTTCACTCCCCGGACATCGCCTATACGATCTTCGGTATTGGCATCCTTCTTTCCCTGGCCACTTACCTGCTACGCGAGGATCTGGAGAAAACCCGCAAGGAGCTGATCGGCCAGTATCACCAGGCCCACGAAGTTACCTTTGCCATTGCCCAGATTAACGATGCGGAATGTCACACCAAGGCGGAGGCAATGCTGTCCGGAATCAAACGTACTATTGTGCAGTTGCAGCAAGGATTTATCCCGCTCGACGAAACGGAATTCTATCTGGAAGGGGCTAAATGTACCGACCTGGCCATGCGCAGGCTGAAGACGGTCGATCCCATAACCAACGGCTGGCATACCCGGGGGGCGTTGGTAAACTACTACCAGTCAAATGTGCGGGCGCTGGAACGCGGCGTAGCCATCACCCGCATCTTTGTCATGAATCGTGACGATTTAGGTGATCCTGAATCGCAGAAAATCATGCTTTCCCAGCATAACGACGGTATCGAAGTACGCATCGCTTTTCGTGAGGAGCTTCCTACCGCCAGCAACATAAGCGGGCGTGATACCAACAGCTCATTTGATTTTGCCATCTATGACGATCAGGTTGCCACCGAGGTTTTTCCCCTGAGCGGTACCTATTTCGGCAGGAAGACCAGTCAGGTTTGTAATATGGATAAATTTCTGCGTTTTTACGAGTTGATCGAACACAGCTCCAATGTCATTGCCGTTGAGGACGACCGGGTCATTCTTGCCTCGGAATCATTCAAATACGCTGCCTAGCCGATCACCTTCCTGACCACCGCCAGGAGCTGTTCTGGAGTGAACGGCTTGACGATCCAGCCGGTCGCGCCGGCTGTCTTGCCTTCCTGCTTGCGCCCCTCCTGCGATTCGGTAGTCAGCATGACAATCGGCACATAGCGGTGGTTCGAGTTGCTGCGTACCTCTCGTATCATGCCGATTCCGTCCAGATTAGGCATATTCAGGTCGGTTACGATCATGTCGCATTTCGTTCCGCTCAGCTTTGCCAGCCCGTCCCGTCCATCCACCGCCTCGACCACTTCATACCCCCCCTGGCGGAGCGTAAATACTACCATCTGTCGAACGCTGGCCGAGTCATCCACAGTCATGATTGTTTTTGCCATACAGCACCTCCTTTATTAGGGTGAAGGCCGAAGTATTGCAGGTTGGTCAAAGGCGGTTTCATGCCGTGCCCAAGAGAGCAGCCGGTTCCGTTGGGCACGCTCTGCTTTGCCCAACCTACGCAGTTTTAAGTTACAGGTTGTTTACACCCTGATAATGCGTTGTCCGCTAACGGCCATACAATTGGTGATTCTGCTTGGTATCTCGGAAAGGGGTACTATTTCATCGACCCCGCCACGGGCAATGGCCTCTTTGGGCATTCCGAATACCACACAGCTCGCTTCATCCTGGGCTATCGTATGAGCTCCTGCCTGTTTCATCTCCAGCATGCCGGTAGCGCCATCATCTCCCATTCCGGTCAGGATAACACCGGTACAATTTTTGCCCCCGCAGTTGGCGGCAGAACGGAAGAGTACATCCACCGACGGGCGATGGCGACTGACCGGCGGGCCATCCGCAATCCGGGTAATATAATTAGCTCCGCTCCGGTCGAGCAGCAGATGCCGGTCACCCGGCGCAATGTAGGCATGACCCGGCAACACCCGATCCCCATCACGCGCTTCCTTGACGGTAATCCGGCAGAGCCGGTCCAGACGGTTGGCAAAGGCGCTGGTAAAAGCGGCCGGCATGTGCTGTGTAATCAGGATGCCGGGCGAATCGGCCGGCATAGCCATCAGTACATCCTTCAGCGCTTCGGTGCCCCCGGTGGAGGCTCCGATAATCACCAGCTTCTCGGTAGTCAGGATAGTTGTGTTCAGTGACGGCAGCACCACGTCGGCACTGTTTTTCTTTTCGACCTTCATTTGGGTGGCGCGCCGGCCAAGGTTGTTTATTTTGGCCGAGGCTGCACCCCGGATCTTTTCAACTATTTCGTGACAACTTTCATGCAGACCTTTGCTGATGTCTATCTTTGGTTTCGTGACATAGTCGAATGCCCCCAGTTCCAGGGCTCTTAGGGTTATCTCCGAACTTTTTTCCGTGAGGGATGAGACCATTACCACCGGCATGGGGCGGAGACGCATAAGCTTCTCCAGAAAAACCAGCCCGTCCATGCGTGGCATCTCCACATCCAGCGTCAGTACATCCGGATTCAGTGCTTTAATGCGCTCCCGGGCAATGTAGGGATCCGGCGCGATTCCGACAACGGTCATATCCGGCTGGCGGTTGATCAGTTCAGTCAGCAGGCTCCGGATCAGTGCGGAGTCATCAACTATCAGGACTTTAATCGGCATGCTGTCCTCCAGTAAAATCACTCTTCTGAGAACAAAGGTATGCCAATATCTTCTGCTGCCACATGTGAGCACCCACTATCTAATACCTTTTGTACATCGGTACCGGTGCCGCATACTTCTTCTATCAGTCCAAGCAATTCGTTGAAATTTACCGGTTTCGAAATGTAGCCGTTTATGCCGCTATCAAGAAAACGCTCCCTGTCCTGGGGAAAGGCGTGCGCCGTCATGGCGATGATCGGAATCTTCAGGTCGATACCTTCCTGTTCTCCCGAGCGGATAATATTTGCTACCTGGGTCCCGTCCATGTCAGGCATTGATATGTCGGTGATGAGGACATCAAACTGATTGTTTTGCAATGCCTCCATGACCGCGGCCCCATCCTCCACCGCGGTGATCCGATGCCCTTTCCGTTCGAGCATCGCAGTGGCGATCTCCCTTCCGAACGTATCGTCGTCCGCCAGCAGGATCTTTCTCGTAATCCCTTTGATTGTCTTTGCCTGCTTGGCTGTTTCAGGTGCTGCGCAGAGTGTGACCGGAGTGGTAACCGTAAATGTCGAGCCTGCGCCCGGCGAGCTCGAAAGAGTAATCTCTCCTCCCATCATCTCCACCAGTCGCTTGCTGATAGCCAAACCGAGCCCGGTTCCGCCATGACGCCTTGTACTGAAGTTGTCAAGCTGGGTAAAGCTGTCGAAGATCGCAGACTGTTGCTCCGGTGGAATACCGATGCCGCTGTCGCCGACGCTTACAGCAAGAAGCTTCGCTCCTTGTCCGGATGTTATAATAGAGGCAGAGAGTGTTACTTCTCCCTGCAGGGTAAACTTGATGGCATTGGAGAGAAGATTGGAAATGATCTGGCTGAAGCGATGCCGGTCTCCGAGGATGGCATCGGGCAGTTGCCCGATAACCTTCAGTGTGAGGCGAAGCTGCTTTTCCTCTGCCCGGCAGGCAAAGATGCTGACCAGGCTGTCAAGCATCGTCAGCGGAGAATACCCTTCATTTACCAGTTCCATCTTGCCCGCTTCAATTTTGGAAAAGTCGAGGATGTCGTTTATCACGCGCAATAGCATCTGCGATGCGCTGGAGCAGTCCCTAATGTATTTTTGTTGCTGTTCGGTCAGAAGGGTCATTTCGAGAAGTGTCAGGTTTCCGGTCATGGCGTTAAGCGGCGTCCGGATCTCGTGGCTCATGGTAGCCAGAAAGGCCGACTTGGCAATATTGGCCGACTCGGCGACGCGGCGGGCTGCAATCAGCTCCAGCTCCCGTTCCCACATGGCATATTCCAGCGTTACCTGCTGCGTCACATCCTGAAGCGTTCCAACAGCATCAACATCCGGAGTACCGCCGGGGCGACACTTGATATGAACATGTTTTACCCTCCCATCAGGCAGAGTTATTGTGCGGGTAACATCATAAGCGGTTCCATGCTCCAGCAAAGCGCCGAACATGTGCTCCATCGCGTCCTGGTCTTCCGGTTGGTAATACGTTTTCAGCCGGGTGAGGGAGATGCCGCTCTCGTCGCACGGGAGCTCGAAAATGTTTAACACCTCCTCGGAACAGAAGAAATGGTCACTATCTTTTACATAACTCCAATGACCCATGTGGGCCAGTTCCTCGGCCTGCTGCAACCGCATTGCGGTAACCTCCAGCTCGACGGTGCGTTCCACCACCCGCAGTTCCAGTGCATCCACAAAAGAGCGCAACTCCCTTTTGCTGTGATGCAGCTCTGCCTCATGCAATTCCTGGCGCTCCCGCTGTTCGCGCATGAAGATATAACCGAAAAGCGGTATGGCGGTTATGTGCAGAGCATGCCGAATCGGGTCGTAGACCGGACGAAATGTTTCACATGATGACAGGTTGAACAGCAACATTGCGTCATCCAGAAAGAAACAGCTTATTGCCGCACACAGC